>JANQSV010000208.1 GCA_028279115.1 Pseudomonadales bacterium | reverse complement strand
ACGGTATCGCCGCGTCCAGACTCGCGCACCGGCGCGCGAACGGCGGCGCCGCCGGGGAATGAAACGGCGCAACCGCGCCGGAACGGCTCCGCGCCTTCGCATTGATCGGTGGCCATGTCATTATGCAATTTCATAGCTACCGCCCGAATTGCTTGGGCACTTTCCATCATTCGACCAGGGTCTGGCGGCCTACCATGCGAATTCTGTTTCTTTCTGGACAAAACAAATTCTCCCATTTGTCGTTGCCATGAACAGGCTACCACCTTTCTGTTTCAAGCGAGTATCTAAAGTACTTCCACCGCAATTCGGGCAGCCCCACAACCGTCCAACATTTTTAGTAGCAATGTCTGCCTATAGCACCAGCCCCAAGCAAGAGTACCTTAAGTGGCGGAAATCGTGGTTTCCTGCCTGCCCCTGTGGCTAATTAACTGATAACAATCTGGCAACTCGGCCATTTTTGCGGTAGGTTCCCCGCAGCCTGCCTGAACTAGAGAATCACATGACGATGATTGTAGGGTCGCGATCAGGCAGCTTCGGCAAAAAGAAACATGTTCCCATGGTCAAACTGGAAACCATCGTCCCCGGGAGTCGCCTGACAGGCGTCCACGGCGAAATCCCGGTGGAAATCATCGCCACCCGTGCATATGGCTCCGATGCGGTCGAAGTGACCTGGAAGGGGCCGGACGGTCTCGGCGACAGGATTTTGTATCGGGACGATGAACCGCAGCTTCGGAGTGTGGTGGCGGCCCGCAGATTCTCGTTCGACGGCGACAGCCACCTGTTCCGGCTCGCCTCGGAAGCCTTCCGTATACGTCTCGCCTATCTTTTCGATCCATACGTTGCCGTCAACGCATCGCAAATCGAACCTTTGCCACACCAATTGACAGCCGTTTACGGCGCAATGCTGGAAAGGCAGCCGTTGCGGTTCCTGCTGGCCGACGATCCTGGGGCCGGCAAGACCATCATGGCCGGACTGCTCATAAAAGAACTCTTGATCCGGGGCAGCCTGGAGCGCTGCCTGGTCATCGCGCCAGGAAGTCTGGTCGAACAGTGGCAGGACGAACTCAAAGATAAGTTCGACCTCTCTTTCGCGATCATGAGCAGGGAACAGATCGAGGCGTCGGTTACCGGAAACCCGTTCGCGGAACATCCGCTTCTGATAGCCCGGCTCGACATGCTGTCCCGCAATGATGACCTCAAGGCGAAACTTGAAGCTGCGCCCGAATGGGATTTGATCGTTTGCGACGAAGCACACCGCATGTCGGCGAGTTTTTTCGGCCAGGAAGTGAAATACACCAAGCGCTTCCAACTCGGCGCGTTGGCCGGTCGCGTCGCGCGCCACTTCCTGTTGATGACCGCCACGCCGCACAACGGCAAGGAGGAGGATTTCCAACTTTTTCTGGGATTGTTGGATGCGGATCGTTTCGAGGGTCGGTTCCGCGAAGGCGTACACAAGGTCAATCCCTCCGACATGATGCGCCGACTAACAAAGGAAGAACTGTACCGCTTCGACGGGAGTCCACTGTTCCCCGAACGACGCGCCTACACTGTTTCCTACGAACTGTCTTCTCGGGAAACCCAACTCTACGAGGCGGTGACGCATTACGTCCGTGAAGAAATGAACCGCGCCGGCCGGCTGGCGGACGACGGGTCGCGGCGGCGCAATAATGTTGGCTTTGCCCTGCAGATACTTCAGCGCCGTCTTGCATCCTCGCCGGCGGCAATCCATGAATCGCTGAAGCGCCGCCTTGCCCGGCTAGAAGGCCGACTGGAAGAAGAAAAACTGAACCGCAAAGGGCGCGACGCCAGCCCTTCTCGAAAGGAACCTGATTTCGGCGCCATTTTTGACGACGACGATCTCGAAGAGGCCACCGGCGAAGAAATCGAGGCGCACGAGGAACAACTGCTGGACCGGGCCACTGCCGCTCAGACCATCGCCGAACTCGAAGCGGAAATTGCCGAACTCAACCGGCTCACGAGAATGGCGCACAAACTTCGCCATTCGGGCGAGGACACCAAATGGCGGGAACTCGACCATATCCTCGAAGACCCGATGGTGCATGATCCCGCCAACGATATCAGGCGCAAGATCGTTATCTTTACCGAAGCCCGCGACACGCTCGAATATCTGGCCACACGCATCCGCAATCGCACCGGCGAAGATGAAAGCGTCGCGGTGATACACGGCGGCGTGCCGCGCGACCGCCGGCGGGCTCAAAGGCCCGCTGGAAGACCGGGCGCGGGAGATCTCGATCACCGAGCTCGTGCCCCGCCACTTGCGCGAAGTCAAGTCGCGCCGGCTCGGCGAACTCGACAAGATCGAGGCGGCGGTCAAGGAGCGCATGCGCCGGGAGATCACTCATCTCCAACATCGCGCTCTTGAGATCGAAGCCGAGGAGAGGGCAGGCAAGAAACCGCGGCTCAATTCGCAGAACTTCCGGCGTCAGGCCGACAAGTTGACCGACCGGTTGCAGACACGGCTCGCCGAGATCGCCAGCCAGCGGGACATCGCGCCGCTGCCGCCGGAAGTTTGCGGCGCCGCCCTGGTCGTGCCCGAGAGTTTGGTGAAACCGGAGGATCCGGCCTCGAAATTCGGCAAGTCGTCCAAGGAAACCGACGCCGTCAGCCGCAAGGAAATCGAAATCAAAGCCATGGATGCGGTGATGAATCGGGAAAAGAGCCTGGGATTCGAGCCCAAAGACGTCGCCGTGGAAGACCGCGGCTACGACATCGAAAGTCGCGATCCGGAGACAGGCAAGCT
>JANQSV010000206.1 GCA_028279115.1 Pseudomonadales bacterium | reverse complement strand
GCCATCGGAGTATGAGACGCGGTGATGGATGTGCATGGGCGTTCTTTGGCCGTAACCGGTCACGAAGCTGTAGCCTGTTGCGTTGCGGCCCAGCACATAATCCAGATTGGCGGTCGCCGCATCCAGATACTCCCTTGACCCGGTGTGCATGAATGCCTGAATCAGCACCATGCTTTGACTCAGCGCGGTACCGTTGCCGCCCCAGTGAAAATCCTCGGGACCGGCTCCGAATGGGATGCCATAGGCCGAGTGACGCCGGCGTTCCACGAGTTCGTCGGCGTGTTGCCGCAACTCCATTTCGAACCGGCCGGCCAGGCCTGCGGGCAAACGCTCGCGATGTGTGGCGAGCGAAAAGTAACCGAGTCCCGCAACATCGCTCCAGACCGGCGTAGTCATCGGTTGCGCCATCCGCTCGATGAGATCGATATAGCGCTGATCGCCGCTCAACAGATACAACTCCGCCGCGGCCCAGAAAAATTCATCTTCAAGTTCATCGTCGGCGTACTCGCCGGTATGAACGTCCGCGGGCTGGCGATACGGCTCGTCCGGATGCGACAGCGCCCAGTCGTACGCCGCTGCCGCAGCCACGCGGCAGCGGTTGGCGAACTCCGGCTCGACCTCACCCCAGACTCGCGCCGCCACCGCCATGACGGCCGCGAAGTTCAAGGCTGCGGCGGTTGTTTTCTGCACTACATAGCGTTGGCCGCCTGCATCTCGCGGCATGGTCGCCCCGGCAAAATTCAGCGTGGTCAGTTTGTGATAGACGCCGCCGTCGTTCGGATCCTGCATCGCCAGCAACCAATCCAGATTCCACCGAATCTCGTCCAGAATATCGGGAACGGCATTGCCGCTTTCCGGTATGTTCGTGCCGACGCTGCGGTAGTAATCGGGAAAATGCTCATAAGCGAGTAACAGCGCGTAGGTTGAAATACCGGAGTTGACCACATACTTGTTGAAATCGCCGGCGTCATACCAGCCGCGTGGAGCCGATAACCGGGCGCCGGCGCGGCGCTCGGCGGATGCAGCGGAAGCATGCATCATGACATCGATGTCTGGATGTCCCGCCTCTCTCGCCCAACGGCCCGCGTAGGCTTGTTCAAGGGTGGCGCCCGCGCGATTGAAGTAGAAGGCTTTCAAGGCGGCGATGTTCAATTCGGCGTATATCGCGGGGCGAATATCAACCGTTATGGAAAGCGCTTCGCCGTCGACCCTGAGTCGGTATAGTCCCGGTTCGCGCAATGCCGAAAAGTCGGCCATACGTACGCTCTCGTTCGACGGCGGCCACACTGCGGGCGGCTTGAGTTCCGCCCGATACGCCACCTCGCCCGATGCGGCGTCGATCAGTTCAAGAGCGCGGGCAGCGCTTGAGACGACCACCGCGTGTTTGACGGCGTCGGGGAAAAACCCGAGTTGATTGAGGCGCACGTCAATCGACCCGGACTGGCCGCCGGCACAGCCTCCCAATAACAAACCCATGACAGCGAATATCGTCCGCGCCTGAATCTGGTGACAACGCGCGAGTATCCGATTCATTTCTCCGTTCCTTTTCCATTCGGGATTGCGGCGCAATGCCGGGCTATATAACTCGCATGGGCCGGCATCTCGGCCGCGGAGCGTTCAACCACCTCCGCCAGCCCGCGCAAGTGTTTTTCGATGACGTCGATGTCGTACATATCGACGGCCGGGTGATAGTCGGCCGGCTTGACACCCTGCCCCAGCATTACCGCCAGCCAACTGGTTTCCGAGAACAATTCCTCGTGTTCGCGATACAAGCGGCCGCTGGCCCGGAATAACTCGATCTTGTCGTTCAGACTATCCGGAATCGGCATGTCCCGACAGTAGTTCCAGAACTCCGAATCGTCCCGCCTGGTGGTCTTGTAATGCAAAATCAGAAAATCGCGAATGTATTCGATCTCCGCCGCCGACTGGCGATTGTACGCGTCAATGATGGCCGCATCGAACTCGCGGGTCGGAAACAGGCCGATCAGCTTTGAGATTCCAGTCTGAATCAGATGAATGCTCGTCGATTCCAGCGGTTCCAGGAATCCGCTGGACAAGCCGATGGCGACCACGTTCCTGTTCCAGAACCGGCGCCGCCGCCCGGCGGCAAACCGCAATTGATTCGGTTCCGCCAGCGGTTTGCCTTCGAGCCGGCCGGTCAGGGCCGCGAGCGCACTGTCGGGGTCGCAAAACCGGCTGCTGTAGACGTACCCGTTACCCAGCCGATGCTGTAACGGTATGCGCCACTGCCAGCCGGCGGCCAGCGCCGTCGCGCGCGTATAGGGCGGCGGCGGACCCGGTGCGGTTGACGGGAGGGCCACGGCGCGATCGCAAGGCAGGTACGCGGCCCAGTCTTCATAGCCGGTTTTCAGCGCCTGTTCGATCAACAGTCCGCGAAATCCCGAGCAATCAATGTACAAATCGGCACTGCGCTTCGTACCGTTCTCCAGGGTAACGGCATCGACAAACCCGTCGCCGGGACGCAATTCGACATCGACGATGCGGCCCTCGGTTCGCATGACCCCGCGCGCCCGCGCGTACTGACGCAGATATGACGCGTAACGATGGGCATCCAGGTGAAACGCATAGACGATCTGGCCAAGCGGCGATTTCGGGGCATTGTCGATCGGCCGCATGAATTTCATCCGCGGCGCAGCCACGCAGGCAAGCGAGAACGCGTCGAGTCCCAGGGAGCGTCCAAGTTTGCGGAGTTTCAACCAATAGTGGTGAAACGGGATAGCGGCCATTGGCGCGCCATAGACGCCGAAGGGATGCAGATAGCACTCGCCGAGCCGGCCCCAATCGACGAACTGAATGCCGAGTTTGAAGGTGCCTTGGGTAAACTTCAGAAAGTCGTCTTCGTCAATGCCGAGCAAGCGGTTGAATTGTGCGATGTGCGGTATCGTCGCCTCGCCGACTCCGACCGTGCCGATGGCGTCGGATTCAATCAGCTCGATCTCGCAATCGCGGCCCCCGAATACCCGTGACAACGCGGCGGCGGTCATCCAGCCGGCGGTTCCGCCCCCGACAATCAACACTTTGCGAATGCGCGCGGTCACGGCCTGGCTTCGGTTGAGCCGGCTGGCGATGGCGGGACTGCGGGTTCGGCGGCGGCGAGATGCCTTAAAAACGTGTCGTGCAGTGGCAAAGCCGAAGCTTCGGCCGCGGCTGTCCGCGCCATTTTTGCGAGTTCTTCTCGAATGTCGTCCGGATCTTCTCCGTTCAGCAGCGCATCACAGCGATCTGGCCAACAGCCCATGCCGAGCAACAAGGCGATCCACGCCTCCGGTGTCAGCGTTTCCGATTCGTAGTAGGGCAGGACGCCGGTACGCTCGAACACGTCAATTTTGTACAGCAGCGACTCGGGACAGGCGATGGCCGCGGCTTGACGCCAGAAAGCCGAATCTGTATCGGCCAGGCGAAAATGGAGTAAATGAACATCACGAATTCTGGCGGTCTCCTCGCCCGCCAAACGATTGTATTCGTCGGCCAACACCGGATCGCAAGAGCGGTCAGGATATAAATCCAGCCAACGCAGCAGGCTGCTTTGCGCGAGGTGCTGCGCGGAAATCGAGAAATCGCCGAAAATCCCGGCAGCGGCGCCGATGGCGACACAGTTCCCGCGCCAGAACGCGGCCAGAACTCCAGGCTGTGGTAGCGTCGTGAATGTCACCCCGTCGGTTGACGCCGCGCACGGGCCGCCGGCCAACGTCCGGGCGACTTCAGCATCGCCGATATGATCCGACGAGTAGTAGTAGGCCCGCCAGCGCCAGCCTGGAATGCTCACCGTCCTGGACCAGCCGCCGGACTCGCGCCGAAGCGTCGAATAAGGCGGCGTATGGTCATCCATCGGCATGACCAGCGTGGCGCGGCGATCGGCGGGAAACAACTCCGACCCGTTCGCAACGCCCACGCCCAGCGTATCGCGCAACAATGTCGAGAGACCGTCGCCGCAATCGAAGAAAAAATCCGCCTCAAGCGCGCGGCCATCGTCCAGCCTCAGGCTGGCGATATGCCCTGTCTCCGGCCTCAAGACAACGTCAGTGACAGTCGCGCCGGTATGAACCACGCCGAGCGTTCCGGCGCGTCGAGCGAGATAATTGCAATAGCGTCTCTCATCAATCTGAAAACCGTGGATCAGCGGACACGGGTCATGTTTGCGATGCTCTTGAGCGCCAATGCCGAATCTTCGTTGCCGGGCGGCGCAGGCGGCCCTCGAATAGCCATCGAAGGAGACATCTTCTCCTTGCAGGCGCAACAGATTGACGTAGTGGTGAAATCCCACGGCTCGCCGCATACGCCCCGCCGGGCTGTACGTGTGGATATAGTCTTGCCCGCGGTGAGTCCAGTTCAGATAGCGAGTGCCCAGGGTGAAGGCGCTGCCCGTCTCGCGCAGGAATTCCCCCTGATCGATGCCGACCTCGCGATGGTAGGCGGAAGTGGCGGGCGCGGCCGCGAGAAGGTCGCGATTCTCCGGCGCCGGCCCAATGATATCGATACGAACTTTATGGCTTTCGAGGCGCTTGGCCAAACCGGCGGCGGTCAGCCAGGCCGATACGCCTGTACCGATGATTGCAATGCTTTTCAGTTGACGATCGTCCATATCAGTTGCGATAGAGATTCATGGCGGTCTGGCGCCAGCCGTCCGCGGCGGCGCCGGGCCGCTGATAGTGCCGGAGGGCGGCCGCATGATCGGGCAAGCTCTCGGCGGCCTGCCGGATCAGTCCTTTCAATCGTGTCAGTTGCGCGCTCAAGGTGTCCAGCCGATAGGAATCGACCCTGGGATCGTAATGCAGCGGCACGAGCCGCTGACCAAGATAGACCGCGACCCAACTGGGCTCGAGGAACAGGCCCCCAGCGTAGCGCATCACATGTCCGAAGCGGCGGAACAGGGCCACGCTCCGCTTGAGTGACTCCGGTTGTTCCAGTGTGCGGCAACGATTCCAGAACTCGGAGTCGTCTCGCTCTGTCGCCGTGTAATGGAGCACGAGAAAATCGCGAATGCGCTCGATTTCCATCCGCATGGTCCGATTGAACTCCACCGCGTTCAAGGGCTCGAAATCCGTATCCGGAAAAAATTCGACCAGCTTCATGATGGCGAGTTGAATCAGATGGATGCCGGTTGACTCAAGTGGCTCCAGGAAACCTGCCGATAATCCGATCGCGACGCAGTTCTTGAGCCACATCTGTTTCCGCCGCCCAGTGGCGAAACGCAAGCGGTTCGGTTCAGAGACGGCGTCGCCGTCGAGACTGTCCAGGAGGACCCGCAACGCCTCGTCATCGCTTGTATGGTCGCTGGAATAAACATGACCGTTGCCGATTCGATGTTGCAGCGGTATCCGCCAGCGCCAGCCCGAAGACTCGGCCACGGCGCGCGTATAAGGTGGAATCCGGCCGACATTCTCCGATGCAACCGCAATCGCGCGGTCACATGGCAGCCAGTGCCTCCAATGCTCATAACCGGCCGCGAGCGTCTGTTCGATCAGCAGACCGCGAAAGCCGGAGCAGTCGATGAAAAGCTCGCCGCCGATTTCGCGGCCGTCCCGCAACACCAGCGACTCGATAAACCCGGTCTCCGTATGCTGTTTCACCCTGGTGACTATCCCCTCGTGCCGTTTGACGCCCCGGGATTCGGAACAGGCGCGCAAGTAGCGCGCATAGAGTGAGGCGTCAAGCTGATAAGCGTAGGAATAACTCGACAAGACGGACGTTGGGTCGCTGTCGGGATAGGCGAAACGGTCTTTTCCGGCGGCCGCCACCGGCAGTGAGAATTCGCCGATGTCGCGCTCGCGCCCAGCCTGACGCAGTCTCAGCCAGTAGTGATGAAAAGCGACGCCATTTATCGAACGGCCGAATTCGCCGAAAGGATGAATGTAGGCGTCCCCGAGTCGGCCCCAGTTGGCGAATTCAATGCCAAGCTTGTAGGTCGCCTGGGTGCTCCGCATGAAATCGGGCTCGTCGATACCCAGGCGCTGATTGAAAAAACGTAAATGCGGCAGTGTCGCCTCGCCAACGCCGACGACGCCGATTTGCTCCGATTCTATGAGTTCAACGGAAAGAGGTCGCTTTTTGAACAATGTCGACAGCGCGGCCGCCGTCATCCAGCCTGCGGCGCCCCCGCCGACGATTACGACCCGTTGTATCGGCCCGGCTGTCATGCCATTCCCAATTCGCTCGCACGAATCGCCGAACCTCCCGCCGGACGCGCGTGCTCAATTGCCGGGAAGGGCGCCCCATTCCATGTGAAAAGATCAAGGGGGATCGGCAAGTCCGCTCGCTTCCGCGTCAGAACCGGCCTCGCACCAGGAAAGCAAAGCGCCGGTCGAAGACGAACGAGGACCGGAACACACTTGTTCCTCCCTGTTCCAACTGCATGTTGGTGACGACTTCCTCTTTCAACAGATTCGTCGCCTGCATGCCGATCTGCCAATTGTCATTTATCCGGTAGAAAAACGAACCGTCGAGTTGACCCCTGGCTTCCGCGAACACCGGGAGCCCCAAGTTTACCTGACGAATCGTCAACAGATAGTCGTCGCGCCAATTGTACGCCAGCCGCCCCTCGAATCTATCGCTTGCGTAGACGCCAACCAGGTTATAGGAAACCTCCGAAACGCTCTGCAACGGCAAGCCCTCGAACGGAATGCTGGAACGGGCTGCGTCGGGCTCCACGAGACGTATGTTTTGATTCGGCACGCTGCCCTGGTCCACGTAGGTCAAGTTGAACTGGACGCCGAGGTTGGCGAGCGCGCCGGGCAGACTGTCGTAGAACTGCTGATAGTTGAATTCCACACCTTTAATGGCGGCTTGACCGATATTTACCGGCTGGTTGATTTCCACGACTTGCGTAATACCCGACGACGGGTTGGTCACCGTCACCGGTATGGTGTCGGTGGCGAAGAAATTCGTGATGTCCTTCCAGAACAAGCCAAACGCGACAAAATCGCTGTCATCGAAGTAGTTCTCGATCGCGATATCGATATTGTGCGACTCCATCGGTTCCAGGAACGGGTTGCCGCTGATCTGCCGCCAACCGATGATATCGGGATTTCCCATGGCGTCGTTCTGCGTATTCGGATTGATGTTGTAATTGAACCGCAGCGCACCCAAATCCGGGAACGCGATGCCCTTGGAGTAGCCGAACCTCAGCAATGCGCTGTCGGTGAAGCCCCACTTGAAGTTAAAGCTCGGCAATACCGTCGAATACGAGCTCCCGCTCTCGTCGGTGACGCTGTTCCCGTTCGCGAACGCGGCTTCGTCGGCGGTGGCGAACATCGCCGTCCGTTCGTTCAGCGTCGGAAAGATCCGCCCGCCCGCGACCGAAGTATCGACCTTGACGTATCTCAGTCCCGCGTTGCCCTCGAAGAGCGCGAACGGGGAACCGAAGTTGAGTTTGACGTAAGCGGCCGTGTTCCGCTCATTGGTGCGATTGATTTCCGCCGGCAGGTAGAACTCCTCGACGACGCCGGCCCGCTCCGACAGGGCGGTGCGGCCAAACGGTTCGATCTCGGCCAGAAACGTGTCGTAATTCGATACCAGATTCGCGGCCGGGAACAATGCGGCGCCACCGGGCATGCCGGCGATACCCGCGGCGTTACCGCCGTGGAAATCGTCGAAGGCAAACTCCTCGAAGGCCGGGGCGTCAAAAGCCGCGCCATTGCGCATGCCATCGAAGGTGGCGAAGCCACCGTTCCACGCCTCGGACAGATTGCCCCAATTGTAGGTTGACCAGCGAGCTACCTGGTCCCGTTCGGCAAAGCGAACGCCGGTTTCCACCGAGCGAAAAAAATCGCTTTCCAACTCGTAGTCGGCATCGAAGGCCAGCGCCAGCTCATCGCCCTCGCTGACCTCCACGTGTTCCATGGCCGCGCGCCAGAAGAAATTCGCCGGATCGGCGAAATACCCGGCATCGCCCTGGGTTGCGCCGGCCGGAGCGCGAAACGCCACATCGGGCACACTCTGACCCAGATCGACATCAATATTGATTCCAGCGCCGCCAACCGGCATCAGTCCCCCGAATATCGACATATCGGTAATGGACGACCGCGCGTCCACATATTGCGCATCGGCGGAAAGAGTCAGGCGGTCACCGGGAGTGAATTCCAGGTTGAACGAAAGATCCTCGACCAGAGAGGCGCCGTTCGACCCGCGCGTTTGCGGTCCCAGACCGTTGGCGATATCGACGAGAGTTCCGGAAACGAAGGAATCGTCATCGAACGCCGCTCCCGTCAGTCCTCCCCTGGCTGCGTCATCGGAAAAAAACGCATGTTCCAGCCATACATTGCCGCTGTCCGAGCGGATGTACTCCAGCGTACCGGCCAAGGTGTCGTCCGGATTCGCGAATTGCACGGTGGCGGCCATGCCTTCGCGTTCGCGCTCGGTAAAAGTGCTGCGAATTCCGGCGTTGATCGGCACAAAGCGGTCCTGGCCCGCGCCGGCGGCATCGGCGACCAGCACGTGACGGCCGGCCTCCACTCCATCGCTGCGAAAATCGAGATCGGTGTTCGAGTAACTGAACAGCACGCCGAACTCCGCGCCCGACGCCAGTTCATGACGGTCGCTGAAAAGCAAGGCGCCGCCGAAAGTGGTTTCGCCGGCGATGTCCCCGTTGTTGGCCTGGGTCGAGAACGCCAGTATCCGTTCGTTGGAATCGAATGGCTTGCGGGTGACGATATCGATAGTGCCGGATATTCCGCCCTCGACGACATCCGCCGTCTGATTCTTGAAAACCTTGACCGAACCGATCAGTTCCGGAGGAATATCCTGAAAGCTCAAACCCCGGCTGTTATTGGCCGAAAACGTGTCCCGGCCGTTCAAGGACGTGCGCGTCTGCGGCAGGCCCCGAAGAATGGCGCCACTGCCTTCGGTGGAAAAATGATCGGGATCGTTGGGCGCCGCGAATCGTTCGACGACGATGCCGGGCACGCGCTGCAGCGCTTCCAGCACACTGACGTCCGGCAAGGCGCTGACATCGGACGCCGAGATCGCGTCAACGAAAGTATCGGCGTTCTGTTTGATATCGCGGGCATTTGTCAGACTGCCGCGCACGCCGACCACGACAATTTCTTCCACCATCTCGCCGACAGCTTCCTGCGCCCGGGCGGACGGATTCGCGGACAACGCGGTCGCCACGGCCAGAGACAATGCTCCTCGTCGCAATGGAACTCCGGCATGGTGGGGCCGGGACGGTCGCGGCAAGCGTTTGAATGTAGTCATCGACTTACTCCCAAGTCTTGGATTCCAGCGTAAATGTCGAAAGTCACTAATCGCACACCTCTAACGCTAACCTTACATTTCACTCCCGTCAAGACTATTTTGTCTTATACAAGACAAAATTTTTCTCCATATTAAAAATACAGTATCTAATGAAAAGTTAGGTTTCTTGCAAAATTTTTCCGAAATAATGACAGCGATAGTCATTTTGTGGCGCATGATGGGCGGGAAGAAGCGCAGGTTTGTCTCGCTATGGCGTATCCGGGAGCGAAACCAGCGTAAAACGCGGGACGGGCGATGTCATTCAAGGCGATTGGAATCAGCGAATCAGTTCCGGCCGGCGGAGCGGCCGCGATATAGCTGCTCGCAATATTGCTGAGCCGATTCCGTCCAACTGAATCTGCGCGCCGCGGCGCACCGGCGGATTTCGGCCCAGCGCTGCGGTGAGCGCCGTTTCAGCGACAACGCCTGCCGAAGTCTGCGGACAAAGGCTTCCGACTGCCGGGCCGGGTCGCGGCCGGTGAAGGTGAAACCGTCAACGTTGTTCTCGATCGTGTCCTTCAGGCCGCCGACGCGATGGGCCAGACAGGGCTGGCCCGCGCGCATCGCCAACATCTGGCCGATGCCGCAAGGTTCGAATGAACTCGGCATGAGGAAAAGGCAGCCAAGCGCGTAGATCATCCGCGACAGGGGCTCGGAATAGCCCTTGAGAAACAGGAAGTTATCCGAGCGGGCGGCGGCGCGGGTTAGGAAATCCTCGATTTCCGCATCGCCGCTGCCCAGCATGACGAAAGCATGATCCTGGGGCAACGCTGCGAGAATGTTCTCCAGGCAACTTCTGCCGTCTTCCATCGTCACCTGGAACAGCGCCGTTTTCTGCGGGGTCAGCCGCGAAATCGACGTAACCCAATGCCCCGGAGGTCGCTCGCGCCAGCGCGCAAGCCGTTCGAGGGCGATGAAATGACTGCTGTCCACCTGGGGACCGTCGCCGATCCAGTGAAACACCTGCTTGTGGGCGGCGCCGATGAGATCTTCCGCGGACGGTACGGCCAGGTCGGGCTCGCCATACTCGCAACCATTGAGGATTCCACTCAACTTGCCCGCCCGATGCGCTCTTTGCAGATCGCGCTCGAGGCCCTCGCCGCCATGAAATCCGATTTCGGGCTGATTGCTCTTGCGAATCTCCCGGGCGTAGGTCGGCGAAACGGTATGGACCTTGTCGCAAAGATCGATTGCCGCGCGCATCGGATTGAAACAGTCCGGATAGCGCGGGTCGGCGATAAGCTTGCTCTTGTATTTCAGCTCCGGAAACCAGGCCTCCAATGAAGATTCGTCGTCGGCGAAAGGACGAATCCCCTGCATGGCCAGATTGTGGATGCTTGTTACCAGCAGGGCATCGCCAAGCGACTCGTAACGCGGGTCAAATCGCGCCAGCAACGCGACGAAGGCCGCATGCCAGTCGTGCAGATGAATGACGTCAACTCCTCCCAGCCGGTCCTCGATTAGTAACTGACAGGCGGCAGCGCCGAACAGGGCGAACTTGGAGGCATCGGTGGCGAATGGGCGCCCCGGCGGATCGTCGCAATAAATCCGGCCCTGCCCCCCGGCAGCGATATACGGATGATCGAGCAGCCAGCAGCGAACGCCGCCGGCCAATTCCAGGCGGCTTACTTCCACCTCAAGCAATTCTTCGCGAAACCGCGATTTGAGCGGCGGTTGCGGTTCGGCGCCGGTCACGCCGGCAAAGCGCTGATAACCGGGCATGACGACATCGATCTCATGCCCGAGTTCCGCCAAGGCATGTGGAATGTCTCTAACCACGTCGCCGAGGCCGCCGATTTTCGCGCCGGGAATCGAGCCGTTTTCAGCGGCAATCATGCAAATTTTCATGTTGCTGCCACCCGTGATCAGGTAATCACATCAGGCGCCGTTCGTCCGGTGAATTCGGCGATGCCGGCGATCTCGCCGGCCGCTTTCAAAGTTTGCGCCAACATGCGCTGGGTATCGAGTTCCATCAACGAGGGGTCGGTCTCGTACTTGTCGCAATACAGGCGCAAGGTCGCGTTGGCCGTGCCGGTGCCCGACAGGCGGAAAACCACGCGGCCGCCGTCGTCGAAAAAGATGCGTACGCCCTGCCCCGCGCTGACGCTTCCGTCGACGGGATCGGTATAGGCGAAATCGTCAGCGGCCTGAATACATAATTCTCCCGCCCGCTCCCCCGCCAGTCCGGATGCGCGCTCGCGCAGACGCTCGATCATCTCGGCTGCCCGTGCCGAGTCAAGCCCCTCGAAATCGTGCCTGGTGAAATAGTCGCGGCCGAAGCGCTGCCAATGCTCGCGCACGATCGAGCGCGCCGGTTTGCGGGATTCGACGATGATATTGAGCCAGAACAACACCGCCCAAAGGCCGTCTTTTTCCCTTACGTGGTTCGAGCCGGTGCCGAAACTTTCCTCGCCGCAAATCGTGATCTTGCCGGCGTCCATCAGATTGCCGAAGAACTTCCAGCCTGTCGGAGTCTCGAAGCAGGGAAGCTCCAGGCTCTGCGCCACCCGGTCCAGCGCCCGGCTCGTCGGCATCGACCGCGCAACGCCGGCCAGACCATCGCTATAGCCGGGAACGAGTCCGGCATTGGCGGCAAGCACCGCGAGGGAATCACAGGGATTGATGTAGAAACCGCTGCCGAGCACCATGTTGCGGTCGCCGTCGCCATCGGATGCCGCGCCGAAGGCCAGCGGCGCGTCTCCGTTCATGCGGTCCACGAGTTCCCGCGCATGGACCAGGTTCGGGTCCGGATGGCCGCCGCCGAAACTCTCGTCGGGAATGCCGTTGATCACGGTTCCCGGTTCCGCGCCGAGCCGGTCTTCCAGGATCGCCGTTGCATAGGGTCCGGTCACCGCGTGCATGGCGTCGAAACACATGTGGAAGCGCCGGTTAACGAGCAACTGCGAGATCTTGTCGAAATCGAAAATCGAAGCCATCAGGCCGGCATAGTCGGCAACCGGATCGATGATTTCGATTTCCATGCCGCCGAGTTCGGTCTTGCCGATTCTCCCAAGATCGATGTCGCCGGCTTCCAAAGTCAGATACTGATCGATGGACAGGGTCTGCCGGTGGATCGCTTCGGAGATCGCTTCGGGAGCGGGACCGCCATTGGCGCCGTTGAACTTGATGCCGAAATCCGCATCGGGCCCGCCGGGATTATGGCTTGCCGAGAGGATGATGCCGCCGTCGGTTCCGTATTTGCGGATGACGCAGGACATCGCCGGCGTCGAAAACAGGCCGTCCCGGCCGATCAGCAACTTGCCGAAGCCGTTGGCCGCGGCCATTCTGGCGATGATC
>JANQSV010000202.1 GCA_028279115.1 Pseudomonadales bacterium | reverse complement strand
CGTCGGTCGACTACGAAGGCGATCTTGCGCGCGCGTTCGCGAAGTCCGGCTGCGGGTTCCTGCTCGTTTCCTTCAGCACCGACTGGCGCTTCCCGCCGGATCGCTCGCGCGAACTCGTCGATCAGTTGCTCAGGGCCGGCAAACAGGTGAGCTACCTGGAAATCGAGGCGGATCAGGGGCACGACGCTTTCCTGCTGCCGATCCCGCGTTATGTGAATGCGCTTTCCGCCTATCTCGGCAACGCGCATCGGGAGCTTTGCGGCGATGCGGCCTGACCAGGAAATCATTCAGCGCTGGATCGAGCCCGGCAGCCGGGTGCTCGACCTGGGCTGTGGCGACGGCGCCCTGCTCGCTTACCTGCAAAGGGAGAAAGACGTTCACGCCGTCGGGCTCGAGATCGACCCGCTCAAAATCGAACGATGCCTGGCTGCGGGCGTGGCGGTGGTGGAACAGAATCTGAACCAGGGCCTGTCGAATTTCGAGACCGGAAGTTTCGATACGGTGCTGCTCGCCCAGACCTTGCAGGCGCTCGCCAATCCGGCGGAACTCGTGCGGGAGATGTTGCGCATCGGCAAGAACGGCATCGTCACCTTTCCGAATTTCGGCAACTGGCGCAGCCGGCTCGACCTGTTGCTGAGGGGCCGCATGCCGGTGTCCGAATTCATGCCGCATCAATGGTACGACACGCCCAACATCCATTTCTGCACGGTCAGGGATTTCGACGTGCTGTGCCGGGACGGGAACATCGACGTGCTTGCGCGCACTGTGGTCAATTCCCGCCACGAAGGCAGTTGGGCGATGAAGACCTGGCCGAATTTTCTCGGCGAAGTCGCCATCTATCATCTGACCCGGGAGTCAGAGTAGATGTCCAGAATCGTGCTTGGCTGCGATTTTCCGAAAAATTCCTGCCATGGAATTTTTCTCTTGCCACATCCCTGTGACGCGGGATAGAGGCTTGAATGAAGTTGTCTAGAATCGTTTTGGCTAGCGGCAATCCAGGGAAGCTTGAGGAAATGCGGACGCTGCTGGCGGACAAGAATGTCGAATTGCTGTCCCAGGACGAGTTCGGCGTTGATGCTGCGGATGAAACCGGCTTGAGTTTCGTCGAGAACGCGATAATCAAGGCAAGGCACACCTGCCGCGAGACCGGACTGGCCGCCATTGCCGACGATTCGGGTCTCGAAGTCGATGCCCTCGATGGAGCGCCGGGAATCTTTTCCGCGCGCTACGCCGAATGCGAAGGGCCTGGAGCGGACGAGGAAAACAACCTCAAGTTGCTGTCCGAACTGGAGCAGGTGCCCGAAGGCGAACGCGGCGCTCGCTTTCAATGCGCCATTGTATTGATGCGGCATGCCGCCGATTCGATGCCGCTGGTTTGTCAAGGCGCCTGGGAGGGGAGAATCCTGTTCCGGCCCCGGGGCGAGAACGGCTTCGGCTATGATCCACTGTTTTTCGTCCCCGGCGAGAATTGCACTTCCGCGGAATTGCCGCCCGCGCGCAAGAACGCGCTCAGTCATCGCGCCCGGGCGATCGGCAAATTGCTGTCATGCTGGAACTACCCCCATTAGGACTGTACGTCCACATCCCCTGGTGCGTGCGCAAATGCCCCTATTGCGATTTCAATTCGCACGAACGGCCTGACGGCGGCATACCGGAAGCGGAATACGTCAAAAGACTCGAAGCCGACCTTGAGCGCGAACTCGCCCGCGCCCAAGGTTTGATGATCTCGAACGGAACCGAGAGCGCCCCACCCGTTCTTCCCGCTGTTGATGGTGTTGATGGGACACCCATCGCTCCTGGCGTTGATGGCGCCACCGATGGGACACCCACCGCCGCCGGCGCCGATGGTAATGCACTGATGGGACACGCATCGTCGCGGACCGCTAATGGGATACCCTCTGCCGCTAACGGGACACCCGCCCGCCTAATTCAAACTATCTTCTTCGGCGGCGGCACACCAAGCCTGTTCCGACCGGAGTCCTTCGAACGGTTGCTGGAGAAGTTGCGGATGGCGGGCCGGCTTGCCCCGGACGCGGAGATCACCCTGGAGGTCAATCCGGGCACGGCTGAAGCCGCGCGTTTCGCCGGTTACCGCAAGGCCGGAATCAACCGCCTTTCCCTGGGCGTGCAAAGTTTCGACGACGGCGCGTTGGCAAGGCTCGGCCGCATCCACGGCGGCGCCGAGGCGTGCGAGGCCATCGCCATGGCGCGCGCCGCGGTCTTCGACAACATCAATATCGATCTGATGTTCGGCCTACCCGGCCAGCAGCCCGGGCACGCGCTGAACGATCTGGAAACGGCCATGAGTTTCGGGCCGGAACATATCTCCTGGTATCAGTTGACCCTGGAGCCCAATACCGTGTTTTGGCGCCGGCCGCCGCCGCTGCCGAAGGAAAACTCCATCGACGACATGCAGGAGGCCGGCCTCGACCTGCTCAAGCGCGCCGGCTATGCGCGATACGAAATCTCCGCGTTCGCGCTGGACGGCAGACAGTGCCGGCACAACACGAACTATTGGACGTTCGGAGATTATCTCGGCATCGGCGCCGGAGCCCACGGCAAGTTGACCGATCCTGATTCTGGCCGGATTCTCCGAACGCGCAAGACGCGGCAGCCGAAGCATTTTCTGTCGCCCGGAGACCACACTGCCGTGAAGGAAGTACCGGCGAGCGCCCGATCCCTGGAATTTCTCATGAACGCGCTGCGTTTGCGGACGGGGTTCAGCGCAGACCAATTCGAAAGCCGGACGGGGACTTCTTTCGGCGCAGTCAAGGAGAAGATAGAATGCCTTGCTGCCCGGGATTTGCTGGAGGCGAACGGACAGTTTGTGCGTCCCACACAACGGGGTTATCGCTTGCTGGATAGTATTCTGGGAGAATTCGCTTGAACGAGCCTTTGAACAAGATGAACTGCGAACCATGCCGCTTCGGCGGACGGTGGGTGACCGACGCGACCGCCCGCGAACTGCTTGTCAAGATTCCCGCGTGGCGGCGGGAAACCCGGAAAGGAGTGAAAAGACTGCTGCGCGAATTCAGTTTCATCGGCTTCGATGACGCCTTCGAGTTTTCCGGGCGCATCGCCGCCCTCGCGCGGGAGCAGGATCATCATCCGACCATGCTGGTCGAATACGGCAAGGTCACGATCCGCTGGTGGACGCACAAGATCAATGGTCTGCATCTGAACGATTTCATCATGGCGGCCAAGACCGACGACATCTTCAGGGAAATGGCCGAAGTCCGGAACCGGGCATGCCCGTGAACGCCTTTGCAAAAACCCGGGGGCTGCTGCCGGATCTCGTCGATCTGATCAGTTTGGCGAGCGTCAGTTCAAGCAATCCCGGCATCGACATGAACAACAGGCCCGTCATCGACTATCTGGCGGAACGGCTTGAAGAACTTGGCTTTGCCTGCGAAGTGCTGCCTTCGCCTTCCAGGACGGGCAACGGCAAGTTCAATCTCATCGCGACTTACGGCAGCGGACCGGGCGGAATCGTACTCGCCGGCCACACCGACACCGTACCGTTCGACGAACAACTCTGGAGCACCGATCCGTTGCGCCTGAGCGAGCGCGACGGCCGTCTCTACGGGCTCGGTGTTACCGACATGAAAGGATTTTTCCCCATTGCCATTGAAGCGGTTCTTCCGCTGCTCGATCAGGATTTTCGTGAACCGCTGATCATTCTCGCCACCGCCGACGAAGAAACTTCCATGCAAGGCGCGAGGACGCTGGCGGGAATGGGACGGCCGCGAGCCCGCTCGGCGATCATCGGCGAACCGACCGGCATGCGGCCGATTCGAAGCCACAAGGGCATCATGATGGAATCGGTGCGGCTGCTGGGCAGCAGCGGCCATTCCTCGGATCCGGGACTCGGCCGCAACGCGCTCGACGCCATGCATCTCGTCATCGCCGACCTGATCAATTTCCGCCGTGAATTGCGCGACCGCTACCGCGGCGATTTGTTCGAGATTCCCTGGCCGACCCTGAATCTCGGCGTAATCCACGGCGGCGACAACCCCAACCGGATTTGCGGCCATTGCGAGTTGCAGTTCGATATCCGCCTGATGCCGGGCATGCATATCGAAAGCCTCCGCGAGGAGATTCGCCGCCGCGTGGAAGGTGTGACGGCGCCATTGCAGATCGAGGCCGAACTCGTGCCGCTGTTTCCGGGAACGCCGGCATTCTTCGCCCGTGAACAAAGCGCCTTGCTGAAAGCCGCGGAAAAGCTGACCGGCCACGACGGCGCCAGCGTGGCTTTCGGCACTGAAGCGCCCTTCCTGCAGGAACTCGGCATGGACACGATCGTGCTCGGTCCCGGCAATATCGATCAGGCCCACCAGCCCGACGAATACCTGTCGATGGATAGGATCGAGCCGTGCATCAAGGTATTGCGCGAACTGGTGGGTCAACACTGTTTGCGGGCATGAAGCAATGAAGGACGGCGACCAGACGATCGAGTTGTTCCGCTCGGCAGCGGCGTATATCAACGCCCACCGCGGCAGGACTTTCGTCATTTTGCTGCATGGCGAGGCGCTCGCTCCCCGCAATCTGCCGAACATCGTCTTCGATCTGAGCCTGTTGCACAGTCTCGGCGTGCGCATGGCGCTCGTGCATGGAACGGAGGAGTCCGAGGCGGAAATTGCAGCCGGCGGTTCACTGCCGGTCACCGACGCCGCGGCCATGGCGCGCATCCGGCAACAGGCCGGCGGCATTGGCATCGAACTCGAGGCGATGTTCTCCCAGGGCACGAGCAAGTCTCCCATGCATGGCGCCGATATCGCCGTGCGCCGGGGCAATTTCGTCAGCGCAAGACCGGCCGGCGTCGTCGATGGAGTCGATCTGCAATACACCGGCAAGGTCAGAAAAATCAACGACGGGGCCATCGGCCGGGAACTCGCGCAAGGCAAGATCGTGTTGTTGCCGAGCCTTGGCTATTCGATCACGGGAGAAGTATTCAATTTGCAGCCCGGCAAGGTGGCGACGGAAACCGCCAGGGCGCTAGGGGCGGACAAGCTCATTCTGTTCGTTCCCGGTGACGGGGTGAGCGGGGAGGACGGCGCGGTCATTCCGACCTTGAGCATGGCCGAAGGCGAACGATGCCTGGACCGGCTGCTGGCAAGAGACGATGTCGAGTTGCGTTGCGCGGGCCTGGCGCTGCAAGCCGCCTTGCGCGCCTGCCGGGCGGGTATTCACCGTTGTCATCTGATCAGTTGCAGGCAGAACGGCGCGCTATTGCAGGAACTGTTCACGCGCGAAGGCAGCGGCAGCCTGCTCAGCCGAGATGAAACGCACGTATTGCGGCGAGCGGAATTGTCCGACGTGCCGGGGATTTTGCACTTGATCGCGCCGCTGGAAGAAGACGGCTCGCTGGTGCGCCGTTCCCGGGAACTGCTCGAAAACGAGATCGGCAACTTCAGCATCGTCGAATGGGAAGATACCCTGATCGCCTGCGCCGCCTTGTATCCGGTCAACAGCCGATTCGGCGAAATCGCCTGTATCGCCATCGACTCCCGGCATCGAAACCGGGGCTTCGGCGAACGACTGCTCGCCAGTCTCGAAGAACAGGCGCGGGATGCGGGAATGAAGGTTCTGCTGGCCTTGACGACGAGCGCGGACCACTGGTTCCAGCGTCACGGATTCGAAGAGTCCGGCCT
>JANQSV010000164.1 GCA_028279115.1 Pseudomonadales bacterium | reverse complement strand
GAAATTCCGCGGAAGCTCGTATGTGAAACGATACGAAGAGTTTTGTACAAGGCTGGTTCGAGAGCGCCTGTACAACTCAGCATGTCTCGTGACGTCGAATCGATCTCAAGGGCTGGAAGGCTGGTACCGTGAACCGTCTGAAGAAATCAGTTTTCAACGGTTTGTGGGATCGCTGCCCGGACACGTATCCGGCTATCTGAAAGTGCATCGCTAGCGAACGGCGTCGCATGGGATTCCGGCCCTACGGCATTGAATCCTGGCTCACTCATATGCGGCCAGCCGGTCGAGTTCGCCGGACCAACCGAGTATGCGTTCGTCCGCTGTCAACAGCCTATGGCCGTCGAGCGCTGTTGCTACAATGAACCAGTCAGCGGGGTAGAGAGCTAGAGGGACACTCACGAGCGTAGGGGATTCTGTTTCAGAGGATGTCGTACGCAGTGACGGTGCCGCTCCTGTAAATTCCGGCCACAAACGGAGAGGGCGTCCTCTCCGCGAAGAGGCAAATGCGATTCCTTGCTTTTACCAGCAGGTCAGCGATCTCAGGCCCGGTCGCGTTCTTCATTCTGATCACAATGACCCGCGCTGAATGCCTCCGGATCGCTTCCAATTCTGCGGCGCGGAGCGAAGCCGATCTGCTATAACGTGCTTTCCGAGGTTGCGATCGAGAAAAAGCGTAAGTTCAGGCTGCGGCCTGGAGTTCGCATCGGATCGCTTCTTCGATGTCCTCTTCCGTGCGTTCATAGTCCTGCGCCAAAGCCGAAATTGATTCGCCGGCCTTGTAGCGTTCGGCGATGAACTCAGTGGTCAGCCCGGTGCCGGCTATGACGGGGCGTCCGGCAGAAATTGTCGGGTCGATGATGACCTTTGTGGGTGTCCCCTCAATTGCAGACCGTGTGTATGGGAAGAGCTTGATGGGGATTCCGGCAGGGTCTCGATGAATCCGCTTTAGCGCCCCACTGATTATCTCTTTCATGGCTATCTGACCCGATCTACTGATATTGATCAGTTGGCCGTATTCCTCGATGAAGAGATCCAGCCCGTCCGTTTCCAGATCACGGCTGATTAGCGGATGGTGCTTGTCCACGACGCTACGGGCATTCCTCACCAGGTAATCGATTGCGCTTCTGATGCTCGGCATTTTCACCAGGTGCCTGCGTCGAATGGCTGCGAGCACGTGCAACTCGGTTAGATTGAGGAAAGATAGCAACGTGGGCGAGTGTCCGGGAACCTCGATCAGCGGCGCATAGTCGTCCCGGCCCACCGACCAGTAGCGAATTGTCGCCGGCGGCACGGTGAGATAGTGAGCGACTTCCGTGATGGTGTAGGCAGGAAGCGCTCGGGGATCGTTTTTGGTCAATTGATACCTGGCCATTGGTCTTACTTGCAAACGAAATTGATCATCTGTGAGGTCGAGGCGAAATATACGCGATTCGCTATTCACATTCTATCGGCACCTGTTCGCAACCCCTGATTTGGGACACCCACTCTACAGCTTCAAGTCCAGGCTCATTCAAACGCGCATCCGGTCGAGTTCGCCGGTCCAACCGAGGATGCGTTCGTCCGCCGTTAGCAGCCTATGGCCTTCGAGCGCGGTCGCGACAATGAGCCGGTCAGCGGGGTCAGGATGAAAGTCGTCGAGAACGGCCGCTCGCAGTCCGATCCTGCCATCGACCGGAAACTCGACCATGCCCTGCTCTAACTGCACACGGCGCCAAAGTTCCAGGCTTTCCGGGAAGTTGATCCTGTTCTTGGACTTGAGCATGGCGATTTCCCAAAATGAAATCGAGGAGACGGCAAGCTCGCCCGATTGCCAGGCCTGATCGATTTCCCGGCGGGCGAGCGGTCCCAGGCGCGCATCTCCGATGCGCAGCCACAAGAGTACGTGTGTGTCCAGAAGTATCAATTCCCGGCATCCCTCTCAAGGCTTGAATCGGCTTCCCAGTCGATGTCCAGCGGGCCAATGATGTCGCCGAGAATCTCAATCCTGCCCCTGTCGATGCCGTGCAGACTGGCGGGTTTCTCCCGGAAAGGCACGAGACGCGCGACTGGCCGCCCGTTTTTGGATATGACGAATTCCTCCCCGGTTTCCGCTACATGATCCATCAGCTTGAGACATTTCGCCTTGAATTCCGATGCCTTGATCGTGATTTTGCCCGCGTCGGTTTCGATACTCATTCGCGTCCACCAGGATTTGTGGTTCGATTGGTTGATTCCGGTGATTATACTATGGTCATGACCATGGTCAATATCTAGTTTTTCGGGACGCACAAATCGAGGTTTAGGGCGCGGCGTCTGAGTGGACACCCACCCCGATGGTGGCCGTTCCCGCTGCTAGAGCACGTCGTAGTTTCCGCGCGTGACAGTTTCCTCGCCAACGCGGCGGATTGCGGGATAAGATGCGGCAACGAAGCGGAGAGGGCATCATGGCGACGGTAACAGTTTCCCTCGATTATCAGATCGTGATTCCAAAAGAGATCAGAGATGCTAGTGGAATCGTCGCGGGACAGAAGATTCAGATGATCAGTTTCCGCGACGGGATACAGCTTGTTCCGATCGAACCCATCGAGAGCTTGAGAGGAACACTGGAAGGCATGGACACCCATATTGAAAACGACCGTTGAGATAGCCGATGACCTTGCGAAAGCCGCGAAACAACACGCGGCGAGGCACAACATTACGTTCAGGTCATTGATAGAACGCGGTCTCCGCATGGCGATTCGCGCCGACAGTGGACTAGGCGAATTCCGCCTGAGAGACGCCAGCGTTCCCGGCAAGGGTTTGCAGGAGCAATACCGCGGTGCGGATTGGGTAAAAATTCGGGATTCAGTCTACGAAGAACGCGGTAAACTTGGAGAGTTTCGAGCTATCGTCAAATCTGGTGTACGGCAAGTTGGTCATGCGGTCTCTCTGCTGTTTTCATTGATTACTTGTTCGCCGTCCCTGAACCGTACTCCTTCGATGACCCGGCCGAGCTGCCGGAAGCCGCGCGGCCGCTTCCAGGATCGCTCGGCGCTCATCCCCATCTTGTAAATCATTGACAGCATTGTCTTCCGCGTGACGCAGCCTTTGGTGCGCGAACTGCGGTGCCGGATCGTCGCGAACGCCGATTCGATCACATGGATTAGGGAACCCAATTTCAGCAGAGAACCGCCGCACGACTCAACTCACCCATACACCAGATTCGAGCATAGCTCATTGTACTTTCCTTTAATCACTTCCAATCGGGCATTATTCTCTTTGCTGTGAGCCTGTAAGGATAGCAGGTAGTCCTGCTGCGCCCTGTACGAAACATCTCCGCGAGAAGAAAATTTGGCACTGATGTTTGCTGTGAAGTACTTGATGGAAACCAACTCGCAAGCAGGATTCCGCTCGTGACACAACCGTTTCGCCAAAGAACAGACATCGAGCCACCGATAAGGTGTGCCTTGCAGGCTGCCAAAATACAGATTGAATCCATCAATATAGGCTATCGTTTTGATCGGAGACCTCGAATATCCATTCCAAACCGGTCAAGAATCCAGTTAGCCTCAGCCATTTTCTCTCAACCAACTCGCGCCGAAACAACGTCAGATTCGTCGAATCGCGCCTGTACTGGCGCACCAAAATGAAAAAACCGCCCTTGAGGGCGGTTTTTTCTCCCCAAGCTTCATTGAACCAACTTCACAAGGGGGCGGTTAAAGCCGACTATAATAAATCCAGCCACATCTGACAACAATTTTGAAGCCAGCACTGGCAACAGGCTGCGGAGTTGGCCTTGTATTTCATGCGCTGCCTTCGCAGATGGCCAGGTAGCGGGAGATTACCCGTTCCACACCGTGTTCGAGGCATTCGACTATGAGGGCGTGGCCTATGGATACTTCGAGGACGTTTTCGATTTCGAGGAAATGGGCGAGATTGTCGAGGTTCAGGTCGTGGCCGGCGTTGACGCCGATTCCGAGATCAGTGGCCCGGGCCGCCGCCGCGCGATAGCGCGCCAGCACTTCGTCTTCTTCCCGCCCGGCGAAGGCCTGGGCGAATTCTTCGGTATAGAGTTCGACGCGGTCGCAGCCCGCTGACGGCGCGTGTTCGGCCATTGCGACGGAAGGATCGAGGAACAGGCTGCTGCGCACGCCGGCATCGCGCAGCCGCGAGGCAGCTTCCTGCAAAAGCGCCAGGTTGGCGGGGATGTCCCAGCCATGGTCCGAAGTGATCTGGTCGGGGGCGTCGGGCACGAGAGTGCATTGGTCGGGTTTCACCTGCGCCACCAGGGCGAGGAAATCCGGCGACGGATAGCCTTCGATGTTGAATTCGACTTCTGGAAAGTCCTTGAGCATTTCGCGCAACGCAAAGACGTCGCCCCGGCGGATGTGGCGCTCGTCGGGACGCGGATGCACGGTGATTCCGCGCACACCGAGTCCGATCACGCGGCGGGCGAAATCCGTCACGCCGGGATAGTCGCGCCCGCGCGAATTGCGCAGCAGGGCGATCTTGTTCACATTGACGCTAAGCTTGGTCACGCGTCTTGCCCGCCTTTCGCAAGAAATTTTCCGATTGCCTCAAGCGAAGCTTGCGGCTGCTCCACGTTCAGCCAATGTCCGGCGTCCGGCAACAATTGTATCTCGGCTTCTGGAAACAGGCGGCGGATCTCCAGTTGATGATCGAATTGCAGGTAGTCGGAACGTTCGCCGAACAGGAACAGCGCGGGGCCGCCATACGGTTCCGACGTTTCGGGAGCGCTCGACAAGGCCGCCAGATTGGCTTCAATGGCCGCCAGGTTCAAGCGCCAGCGATAGCCGCCTTGCGGCAGCCGTTCCAGATTGGTCAGGAGAAATTCCCGGACCCGATCCTCGGGGATGGCATCGCGCAGAAACTCGTCCGCCTCGGCGCGGCTTCCCAGTTCCCGCACCGGAATGTTCAGCATCGCGGTCAGCGCGGGATGCCGCGCCTTTATCGTCGATACGTTGTAATCCACCGGAGCGATGTCCGCCACAACGAGTTTGCCGACCCGTTCCGGTTCGGCGAAAGCCAGTTGCATCGCCACCTTGCCGCCCATGGAGTGGCCGAGCAGATGGCAGCTTTCCATGCCCTGGACGTCGAGCCATTCGCCGACGTCCGCGGCCATGGCCGGATAGCTCATATGTGCATCGTGCGGCGAAGCGCCGTGGTTGCGCAAATCCAGGCCGTAGACGGCAAAGCGTTCGGCCAGATGACGCGCATGCCAACCCCAGTTCGCCTGGCTGCCGAACAGCCCGTGCAGAATCAGCAGCGGTTCGCCGTCTCCCGAGTACTGGCGGTGGTGCAACAGCATTGTTCAATCGAGAGCGTCAAGAACCTCGAAAACGTCGTCGTGGTGGGTCTTGGTTTTCACCTTGTCCATGACATGGGCGATGCTTCCATCCTTGTCGATGACGAAGGTGACGCGGTTGACGCCCATGTACTCCCTGCCCATGAATTTCTTCAATCCCCAGACGCCGTATGCTTCGGCAATGGCGTGATCCTCATCCGCAAGCAAGGTGAAATTCAGTTCTTCCTTCTCCTCGAACTTCTTCAGCCGCTTGACCGGGTCCGGACTCACGCCGATGGCGACGGCATCGCGTTCCGCGAGTCCCCCGCTCGAATCGCGCAGGCCCTGGGCCTGGACAGTGCAGCCCGGCGTCATCGCCTTGGGATAGAAGTAAAGCACCACGCGCGACTTGCCGGCGAAATCCGCCAGGCTGACCGTGTTCCCTTCCTGGTCCGCCAGGCTGAAAGCGGGCGCCGCGTCGCCCTTCTGCAATGTGGTCATGTAAAGTCTCTTCCTGGATGAAAAATGTGCTGCATTATACCGGCAAGCAGGTATGATTCACGCCGATGAAGTCAGCTCTCTTGAAATCGACAGGGCTATCGAGTCCCCGCTCCATCGTCATCCTGACCGGCGCCGGCATTTCCGCCGAATCGGGCATCCGCACTTTCCGCGCCGCCGAAGGCCTGTGGGAGGAACATCGGGTCGAAGACGTGGCTTCGCCGATCGGTTACGCCCGCGACCCGCATCTCGTGCACGACTTTTACAACGAGCGGCGGCGGCTATTGCAAAAGCCGGAAATCGGGCCCAACGCGGCGCATATCGCGCTGGCCGAGTTCGAACGGGACTTCGCCGGCGAGTTCCTGCTCGTCACCCAGAACATCGACAACCTGCACGAGCGCGCGGGCAGCCGCAATCTGTTGCACATGCATGGCGAGATGATGAAGATTCGCTGCGAATATTCCAGCGAGGTGTTCGAGAATCGCAACGACGTCTTTCCGGAGTCCGAATGCTCCTGCTGCGACCGTGAGGGCGGGCTGCGCCCCCACGTGGTCTGGTTCGGCGAGATGCCGTTCCACATGGACGAGATATTCAACGCCCTCGCCTTCTGCGACCTGTTCGTCTCCATCGGCACTTCGGGCAATGTCTATCCCGCCGCCGGTTTCTACCAGGCTGCCAGGGCGGGCGGCGCGCAAACCGTGGAATTGAATCTCGAACGCACGGGCGGTAATTTCGATCGGGGAGTATACGGTCCGGCAACCGAAGTCGTGCCGGAGTTTTTCGCTAACGGAGTTTCGTCATGAGATGGTTGAAGATCATCGGTATCGGGTTTGTCGCCTTGCTGGTGGTGCTGTTGACCGCCGCTGGCGCGGCATTTGTTATCACATCGCCGGAAAGGCCGGCCGAAGGCTCCGCCAGCCGCGCCTGGCTGGACGGCCGTGATTACCTGGTCGGCCAGACCGACGTGATCTTCGTCGACGAAAGCCGTCCCACCAATGAGAATCGCGGCGCGCCCGGCAAGCCGGAACGGACTTTCCCATTGACCGTCTGGTATCCGCGCGACGTGGAAGGACGCCTGCCGCTGATCGTTCACAGCCACGGCATACTTTCGAGCAGGACCGAACTCGAATATGCGGCCGCGCATCTCGCCGGCCTCGGCTATATCGTGGCCGCGCCCGATTATCCGCTGACTTCGGGCAGCACCGAAGGCGGGGCCAACGCCCTCGATGTGGTGAATCAGCCGGCCGACATCAGTTTCCTGATCGACTCGCTGCTGGCCTGGCCCGGGGACGAACGTCCCTTCGCGGCGGAACCGGATCCGGATCGCATCGGCCTGAGCGGTTATTCGCTCGGTGGTTTGACCAGTTATCTGACCACCTACCATCCACGCTGGCGCGACCCGCGTATCCGCGCCACGGCGGCTATCGCCGGTCCTTCGACCGGATTCACGACGCGGTTCTTCGGCAACAGCGAAGCGCAACTGCTTTCGATAGCCGGCACGGCGGACGCATTGATCGAATACGCGGGCAACGGCGCGACGATGCTTGAACGCGCGCCCGGCAGCAGCCTGCTGGTGATTAACGGTGGTTCGCATCTCGGCTTTGCGGGCATCGCCGACCCGGCCTTCCGCTTCATGGACAATCCCGACGGCATTGCCTGCACTGCCGTGCTTGGCGTGCTCGACGATCAATCGAGCGTCGATTACAGCCTGTTCGGCGATATGGACGAAGGTGTCGATACGGCGCTGGCCAGCCCCGAAATCTGCGGCGACACGCCACCGCCCGAGGCGATTCATCCCGGCCGGCAGATCATGATCACCCTGATCGCGCTGTCGAGTTTTTTCGAGTCGGTTTTCGCCGAAGACCCCATGCGCCGGCAACAGGCATGGGAGCAACTGTCGGTGCATCTGCCGGTGGATTTTGCCGAGACGTCCTTCGAAACGACACCTTAAATTCTGAAGCGCAGGATCTCGGGCAGCCGGCAGGATCGGTCGTCGCATAGTTGCACCTGCAGGCGAAGATCGGCGCCGGCGGCGAATTCGTCCCGGCCGCTTTCGGCGGACTGCGCCGGCAACAGTGTGGCCCGCAATTCCACTTCCCCTTGCAGAATTCCGATGCTCTCACCGCCCGGCGTGGCGAGCCGTCCCCGGTCTCCTGAACATAGCATTTCGCCGAGACGCCAATTCGCCTCGCTGTCATCGAGCGACAGGGACAAAGGCGCGAAATCGCCGCCTGCCTGATCCGGCGCGGTGACATGCCAGCCGGGGGCGATCAGCAGGCGGATCAGGGCCTCGTGATCGCCGTTTTCGACCGATCTGCGCGCCAGCACGCGCGCGCGGCCTTCCCCTGCGGTCTGCATCGGTTCGACCTCGCCCGATTGCCAGGTCCGGATCACCCGCAGCAAGGATGGGTGTCCCACGGGATTGGCGTTTATCGCCGCGGCGAGTTCGCGTATACAGGCGGAAATGCGCTCGCCGCCGAACTCCGCGGCGTCCGGTTCCGGCAGCAGGGCCGAGCGGCGGTTGAGGCCGATCATGCATTCGAGCGCCACCGCGACCGGCGAAATCTGGGCGCCGTCGCTGGCGTTGCGCGAGCGGATCAATTGCGGCCCGGGCGTGTCGTGCGGCGCGAGATAGAAACCGTTCTGCTCGGCGTCGAAAAATCGCGCGAGCGCCTGTTTCATCAGCCCCGTGGCCTGGAGCAGATATTCCCGCTTGCCTGTGACGTCGGAAAGTTGCACCAGGGCCAGGGCCAGATTCGCATAGTCCTCGAGTTGCCCGTCGATGGAAGTCGAGCCATGCAGCCAGATGCGCCGCAGGCCGCCATCGGCATCGATATTGCTTTGGCAAAGATGATTCGCGGCCCGTTCCGCGGCGTCGAGCCAATCCGGGCGATCGAGCGCCCAGGCCGCCTGGCACAGAGCGGAGATCATGGCGCCGGCCCAGCCCGCGATGACCTTGTCGTCGCGCAGGGGCGGTTCGCGTTTTGCGCGTATCGTTCGCAAACGCAGCAGGATGTCGTCCAGGGCAGCGCCGGTCTCGCCCGCGGGGAACGGCTCACGCAAATGCAGAATATTGGCGCCTTCGAAATTGCCCGCCGTGCTGACTCCGTAGCGGCGGACCAGCAAATCGAGTTCCTGTTCATCGAGCAATTCCTCGAGTTCTTCCATGCGCCAGACGAAGAACACGCCTTCGCTGCCTTCGCTGTCTGCATCGGTCGCCGAGCAGAATCCGCCTTCGGGCAATTGCATCTCCCGCGCGACATAATCCAGCGTCTGTTCGACCACGCGCCGGAAGAAAGGATTGCCGTCGATTCGCCAGGCTTGCAGGTAGGCCAGCGCGAGCTGGGACTGGTTGTAGAGCATTTTCTCGAAATGCGGCACCAGCCATTGCGCGTCGACGCTATAGCGATGGAATCCCCCGCCCACGTGGTCGTAGATGCCGCCCATGGCCATATGCCGCAGGCTGCGCTCGGCGAAACGGTACGCGCGCCGGTCACCCGCGCGCCGCGCCCGGTCCAGCGCCAGCAGCAGCAGGGGTTCCTGGGGGAATTTGGGCGCGCCGGCGAGGCCGCCGAGTTCTTCGTCCTCGCGCTGGTAGAGCGCCTGCAAGGTCTTTTCCGGCAATTCCTCCGCCAGCGGCAACGGCGCCTTCCGTTCGGCGAGAATGAGCCGGATCGAACGATGCAGGCTGGCGGCGCTGCGTTCGATCTCGTCGCAGCGATCGGTGAAGACGCCATGGACCTGCTCCAGCAAGGCGATGAACTGGCCGGGCGGAAAATAGGTCGCGCCGAAGAATGGCCGTCCGTCGGCCAGCAGGAAATTCGACATCGGCCAGCCGCCATGCCCGCCCAGGCATTGCACCCCGGTCATGTAAACCTCGTCGACGTCCGGATATTGCTCCCGGTCCATCTTCACGGAAATGAAATGCCGGTTCAGCACTTTCGCGACTTCGACGTTGTCGAAGCTTTCGACTTCCATGACATGGCACCAATGGCAGGTCGAATAGCCGATGGAAAGAAACACCGGCTTGTTTTCCGCTTTCGCGACTTCGAAAGGCAACTCGCCCCAGGCGTACCAGTTCACCGGGTTATGGGCGTGCTGCAACAGATAAGGCGAGTCTTCGAGGATCAGCCGGTTGATGAAGATCGCGCGGCCGGTCTCGTCGAGATGTTCGGTGCGCTTGTCGTAACAGCCTTCCTTCGCGGCCTCGGCGGCGCGCAGCCGCTGCTCAAGGTCGGAGTTCTGCTTGCTTTCCGTCATTGCGGCGCCAGTGTAGCAC
>JANQSV010000138.1 GCA_028279115.1 Pseudomonadales bacterium | reverse complement strand
ATACAAGCAAATACAATAAATCTGGACATCATCTGATTCAGTCCCGGTATCGGCAAAACCAGTCGAATCCGGCGAGAGATTCTGCGACTGCGCTTCGCTGCGCGCAGAATGACGAAGTGGGGTGCTTCGCTGCGCGCAGAATGACGAAGTGGGGTGCTTCGCTGCGCGCAGAATGACGAAGTGGGGCGCTTCGCTGCGCGCAGAATGACGGAAAAGGAGGCTTGTCATTCTGCGCGCAGTCGCAGAATCTCCGCGAGTTAACGTCCGCGTCAGGCCGCGGCCTCTTCCCGCGGATAATGCCGGTAAAGAATGCCGGCCATCTTGTAGACGGTGCGCACGACCTGGGCGCAATAGCCGAACTCGTTGTCGTACCACAGATAAAGCACGCAATTGCTGCCGCCGGCCACGGTGGCGATGCTGTCGACGATGGAGGCTTCCCGGGTGCCGACGAAATCGCTGGATACCGCGTCTTCCGACTGGGTGTAGCTGATCTGGTTCTGCAGATTCGAATGCAGCGCGATATCGCGCAGGAATTCGTTCAATTCCTCCCTGGTCGTCTCCCTGCCGAGAGTCAGGTTCATGATGGCCATGGAGACGTTGGGCACCGGGACGCGAATGGCGTTCGCGGTCAACTTGCCGGCAAGTTCGGGTATCGCCTTCACCGCCGCCCTGGCCGCGCCGGTCTCGGTCAGCACCATGTTCATCGCCGCGCCGCGGCCGCGGCGGGCGCCCTTGTGATAATTGTCGATCAGGTTCTGGTCGTTGGTATAGGCGTGCACGGTCTCGATATGCCCGCGCTCGATGCCGAACTCGTCCTGGATCACCTTGAGCACGGGAACGACCGCGTTGGTCGTGCAGGACGCGGCGGTGACGATCTTGTCCCCGGGCTCGATCAGATTGTCGTTGATGCCATAGACGATGTTCTTCAGTTCGCCCTTGCCCGGCGCCGTCAGCAGCACCTTGCTCACGCCTTTCGACTGCAGATGCAGGGAGAGGCCCGCTTCGTCGCGCCACTTGCCCGTATTGTCGATGACCAGGGCGTTGTCGATTCCGTAACGGGTATAGTCGATCTCATCCGGGGAGTTCGCATAGATTACCTTGATGACGTTGCCGTTGGCGATCAGGGCGTTGTTTTCCTCGTCGACGCGCAAGGTTCCCTGGAACGCGCCATGGACCGAGTCGGCGGTGAACAGGTTGGCGCGTTTGACGAGATCGCCTTCGACTCCGGGCCGCACGACGATGGCCTTCAGGCGCATGTCCTCGCCGGTGCTCGTGCGCTCGAGCAGCAATCGGGCGCAAAGCCGGCCGATGCGGCCGAAACCGTATAGCACGACATCCGTGGAATGGTCCGAGGGACGTTTGCGCACGCCGTCGAGGTAGCTGAGTTCCCTGCGCACGAAAACGGCGGGAGAGACGGCGCCGGGATTTTTCGCGTCGAGTTCCATGAAGCGGACCGTCAGCTTGCCGAGATCGATGCGCGCGTGCCAGAGATCGAGTTCCGCCATCGCCATGAGAATGGGATGGGTCTCGAACTCGGACATTTCGTTGCGTTCGACCTGCCGCACGAAACGATGGGATTTCATGATGAAGGTGACAGAGCGATTGTGCACCGGCCTGCCGTAAATGTAGACGCCGACATTGCGCTGGCTGAACAGCCGGCCGATGACGGGAATCATTTCCTGCGCGAGCGCCTCGCGCTGCTTCCAGTTGCCGAAATAGTCGTCAACCCTGGGCCGCGCGGGTTTCGAGGGCGCCGGAATCTTGTTCCGGCCCTTGGATTTTGCCCGTTTCGCGGACTTGGCATCGTTCGCTGGTTGGGTTTCGGCTTCAACTTTGAGTTGATCCACGTCGGTCTCCGCAGGACTGGAATTCGGCGCGGCGTATTATCGTTTTTTGGCCGCCGGAATTCAATGTAAGGCCGCGCCTGGGTTACAATCCGCGGCCTTTCGCGCGGGATGAGCGTTACCTCTCCGTCATTCTGCGCGCAGCGAAGTGGGTGCAGGCAAGCGTATGCGAAGCGCAGCTTCGCGCGCAGCCGTAACGGCGCGGAGCTATGCTCCGCGACTGGAGTCGCAGAATCTTATGGCTGAAGTCTTCAATCCGCCCTTGCCCGCCGGCGCCGGCAGAGCCAGCTACTGGCCCATCCGGGAAGATTCCGCGAACAGCCTGGCGCTCGCGGCGGCCGCCCGCCGGGCCGAAGGTCCCCTGCTCGTCGTTTGCGAAGACACCGAAGCGGCCGAACGGCTGCTGAGGGAGTTGCGCTATTACCTGTCCCGGCATGAGGATCTGCCCGTACTCGGCTTCCCGGACTGGGAAACCCTGCCCTACGAGAACTTTTCTCCGCACCAGGACATCGTTTCCCAGCGCCTTACAACCTTGCACCGGTTGCCCCTGCTGCAACAGGGCATCCTCGTGCTTCCCATCACCGGATTGATGTTGCGGCTGCCGCCGAGATCCTACGTGGCCGCCAACAGTCTCGATCTGCGAGTCGGGCGGCGGCTTGCCATCGAGGAGTTTCGCGGGCAGTTGATTGCCGCGGGATACACCGCGGTCAATACCGTGCTCGACCACGCCGAGTTCGCCGTGCGCGGCTCCGTGGTCGACCTGTTTCCCATGGGCAGCCCGGAACCAATCCGCGTCGACCTGTTCGATACGGAAATCGAATCCTTGCGCAGCTTCGACCCGGAAACCCAGCGGACCCGGGAGCGGATCCGGGAAATACGCCTGCTGCCGGGGCGCGAATACCCGCTCGACGCAAACGCGATCAGCGGTTTCCGGGGCCGGTTTCGCGACCGTTTCGACGTAAATCCGCGGCAATGCCCGATTTACCGCGACGTCAGCGACGGCATCGCCTCCCCCGGCCTCGAATACTACCTGCCGCTGTTCTTCGACGAGTTGCATTCGCTGTTCGACTATCTTCCGGAACGGACATTCGCGGTCCAGGTCGGTGATATCCATCAGGCTGGCGAGGAATTCAGGCGCGAGGTCGCAAACCGCCACCACGACCGCAATTTCGACAGCCGCCGGCCCATCCTCGAACCCGACGAGATCTTCCTGCCGGTGAACGAGGCGCTGGCCGGGCTCAAGCGCTATCCGCGAATTCGCATGACCGCGTCCGCACGAGAGGTTTTCCGCCTGCGGCAACTGCCCGAACTGGCGATGAATCCCCGGCTAAGCGAGCCCTTGCAGGCCCTGAGCGACTTCATCGGTGGTTGCGAATCGCGCGTGCTGTTCTGCGCGGAAAGCCCCGGCCGCCGGGAAAACCTGCAACAGTTGCTCGGCCGGATCGGACTGCGGCCGGCGACCTTCGACCATTGGGAGGATTTCATCGAAGCGGACGCGCCGCACGGCATTACCGTGGCGCCGATCGACCGCGGGCTCTGGCTCGAAGACGAAAAGCTCGTGCTCATCACCGAAGAGATGCTGTTCGGCAACCGTGTCGCGCAGCGGCGGCGCAGAAGGCCCTCGGAGCAAAATCCCGACCTGGTGCTGAAAGACCTCTCCGAATTGCATCTCGACGACGCCGTCGTCCATATCGAACATGGCGTCGGCAGATATCGCGGCCTGACCGCGATCGCCAGCGACGGGCAGAACGCCGAGTTCCTGACGATCGAATACGCCAGGCAGGCAAAGTTGTACGTGCCGGTGACCGACCTCCATCTCGTCGGCCGCTATAGCGGCATGAGCCAGGACGAGGCGCCGCTGAACGTCCTCGGTACGGAGCAATGGCGGCGCGAGAAACGAAAGGCGGCCGAGAAAATCCGCGACGTCGCCGCCGAACTGCTCGAAATCCATGCCCGCCGCGAAGCGGAAAAGGGCTTTGCCCATCGTTGCGACCTGCCCGAATACGACCGCTTCGCCGCCGGATTTCCCTTCGAGGAGACCGCCGATCAGCAGACCGCCATCGACGCGGTCCTCAAGGACATGGGTTCGCAACGGCCGATGGACCGGCTGGTCTGCGGCGACGTCGGCTTCGGCAAGACCGAAGTCGCCATGCGGGCGGCGTTCGTCGCCGTGATGAACGGCCGCCAGGCCGCCGTGCTCGTGCCGACCACGATGCTGGCGCAACAGCATTTCGAGAATTTTCGCGACCGCTTCAGTGACTGGCCGTATACGGTGGAAGTGATTTCCCGCTTCAGGACCCAGGCCGAGCAGACGGAAATTCTCCAGCGCGTGAAGTCCGGCGGCATCGACATTCTCATCGGCACCCATAGCCTGCTGAGCGCGAAGATCGACTACGGCAAGCTCGGCTTGCTCGTCATCGACGAAGAACATCG
>JANQSV010000129.1 GCA_028279115.1 Pseudomonadales bacterium | reverse complement strand
CGATGCAGCTCTATCCCGAACGGAGCGATAACGGCATCCATCGTCGTCGTGAAGCAAGCCAGCGTCTGGCCCGGCACATCGAAGTCGAAACGGCTGCCTCGCCGCACGGTCTCCTGTTCGTCGCCGCCGTCGAACTGCGCGACCGCCATCGCGGGTATGGGCTCCACCAGGGCCGGCGCGAGCATCGACAGCATGGCGAGCGGCAACTCCGCGGCGCCTTCCTCTATCATCAGGCGCAGCCGGGCAGCGAGAAAGGCGGTGCTCTCCACGACGCGCTCGACATGCGGATCCCTCGAACGCCTGGGGCCGATATCCAGCCGGCCGGCGATGTCCGGATAGGCCGCGGCGAAACTGCGGCCATGGTCGCGCAGCGCGTCCAGCTCGGCAATGTACGTCTCCAGGAGCTGCGAATCGATCATGTCGGGCGTTCTGTGTCGCCGGCCGCTCCCGGCAGTGTCGCGAACTCGGAAATCGTCGCCGTGCTTCTTTGCAGATCGACCCCGGCGCCGAGCGCTCCGCCCAGGCGCGGCGACATGATGCGAAGCGTCACCGACTCGTCCTGCGAATCCGCGAAAGTCGCATCGATCTCGAACGTGAATTCCGCCGTGTCCGGAACGGGGGTTACCCTCACGTTATCGATCATGGGCTCGAATTGGCGAATCGCCTCGGCTATTCGCGCCGCGACATGCCGCCGGTCATTCTCCTTGTGGGGCGTCATGCCGATCATGCCGGGCAAACCCCAATTGAGAATGCCGGCCGCTCGACCGGGAAACGCCCGGCGCGCGCCAAGCAGGTCGGCTATATCCTGGGCCAGGGCATCGACGCCGCCGTGGCCATCCGGGCTGAAACGGTCGAACAGCGGCGGTGTGAATGGCATGACGATCATGTTAAGGTAACCGGGTGCGAGATCATACCATGCAGTCGACAGTCCCGGAAGACAGCCAATGGTCGTCCCCACGCGGCGAGATGGAACGCGTGCGACTCTCCGAGTGGGCGCGCGGAGAAGGCATTTCGCGCATCACCGCATATCGCATGTTGCGGCGGGGGCTCCTCCCCGTGCCGTTCGAACGCTCACCGACCGGCCGCTGGTACGTGCTGCTTCCGCGCAAGCAAATCGGGCGGCTCGGGATCTACGTCCGCACGAAGCCGGGCGAGGGCCGAATCTCCGAGATCAACGCCCAGACCGCGATCTTGTCCGAGTGGGCCGCGCACCACCATCTGAACGTCTTCACCGTGGTTCAGGAAGTGGCGGACCCGGTTACCGACCCGCTGCCCAGGCTGGAAAGATTGCTTGCTGACCGTGCATTGACGCACATATTGGTCCACACTCCGACCGTCATCGGCCCATCCTATCGCCTGCTGGTGGCGGCGCTCGCGGCGCAGGGGCGGATGATCATCGTGGCGCGCCAGGAATGGCGGGTCGGCGGCGGACGCGATCGCAACACCGTTTGAGGCGGCGTTCCGGGGGCCGCGGAACGATCGGCATTCCAGTTCAAGCGCGAAAGTAGCGGCCGCCCTGGTGGATCAAGGCGCCGGCGAGCTCAAGTTGCAGAAGCTTTACGTTGAGTTGTTGCTGGGTGAGGCCCGTCCGGCGGGACAGGGTTTCGGGCAGTGTGCCGGACTCTTCCAGCAGAGCGAGCAGTCTGGCGTCGTCGGGGTCCGGCGTAGATTTGCCGGTCGGGGCGCTTGCCGGTTTCTGGCGGAAGCCGTCGAGGGGGATGATGCCCCGCATTTCCCGGAGGATGTCTGCGGGAGTCTCGACCAGGGTGGCGCCCTGGCGGATCAGTTGATGACAGCCCCGGGAGAACGAGCTTGAGATCGGGCCCGGCATGGCGAATATCTCCCGGTTTTGCTGCAAGGCCAGCTTGGCTGTCACCAGAGAGCCGCTTTTCAGGCTTGCCTCGATCACCACGACGCCCGCCGCCAGACCGCTGATGATCCGGTTGCGGCGGGGGAAGTTCATGCGGACCGGCGGCGCGCCAAGCGGAAATTCCGAGACCAGCGCCCCTTGCGCCCGAATTTGCTCGCGCAACTCGCGATTGCGCGCCGGATAGCAGACATCTACCCCCGTGCCCATCACCGCGGCCGTATAACCGCCCGCATCGAGCGCGCCCTTGTGCGCAGCCGAGTCGATACCCAGCGCCATCCCCGAGCAGATCACGAGACCCGCCTCGCTCAACTCCCAGGCGAGCCATTCCGCGTGCCGGCGGCCGTAGGCGCTGCCGCGGCGGGTGCCGACCACCGCAATGGC
>JANQSV010000103.1 GCA_028279115.1 Pseudomonadales bacterium | reverse complement strand
ATGTACTCGTTCAGGCAGCGCATGAACCAACTGATGTTGCTCAGGCGCTCGCGCCAGGTTTCCACGATCAGGTCCAGTTGCCGGAATTCCGCCTCGGATTTCAGTTCCCCGCGCAGGTGGCAATGCGCCAGGGGGTCGCCTTTGTACAGACACAACCAGCGATGGATGATCTCGTCCCGATCCCAGGATCGGCCCCGGGCCTGATCCACATGCAGGACCACGTGATAGTGGTTGCTCATCACCGCGTAGGCGGCGATGTCGATGGCGAAGACTTGGCCGAGCAGCGTCAGGCGGTCGACCAGCCAGGGCTTGCGGTGGTCGAAATTCTTGCCGGAATACCGGTCTTCGCCGCACAGGAAGGCCCGCCGCACGCAGCGGGAGACGCAATGGTAGAACGGCGTGTCGGCCAGCGAGACGATTTGTGAACGGGGCCGGGTCATGTTTTGCCCGCGAGTCAGTGGAGTCCTTGCAGACAGGTATAGTCAAGATTCTCAAGCGTGCCAAATCGGGAGGGAATTTCGATGGGTGCCCCATGGCTCCACTCGATGGGTGTCCCATGGCTCCATCCCATGGCTCCACTTCTGCCGCATTCACAAGACGCTCCGAATCACTCCTGCGATGGAAGCTGGCATCGAGACCGAACTGCGCGACTGCGAGTGGACCGTCGGATTGATCGACGAAGCGGCCCCGGAACCGCAGCGCCCTGGGCCGAAGCCGGGAACCCGCTACGCCAAGCGGGAAAAGTCAAACTGATACACTACCGAGTCCGTTCTGTTCCTTGCCCCACAATCGGTTTCCATCTATGATGAGCTTACTAGGTGTGCATCGCGCATCGCCACTTCCGGAAACGGCCCAACACGGGTTCTTCCGGACCTCGTCGGGCTAAAATCGCCAATTTCCCAAGGAGAAATGAAAATGTCCGACCTCGCAGAAACAACCCGACGCTCCGTTGCCGACAACTTGAGCCTTATCGTGGCGGTCGTCACTATTATCGGCTCCTTCGCTTGGATGACCGGTTCGCTTCGTAGCGAAATGGACACCCGCTTCGACGGCATGAACGTTCGATTCGATGCCATGGATGATCGACTTGATCGCATAGAGAACCGATTGGAGCGAATGGATGGCCAACTGTATGACCTGACCAGCCGCCTGGCCAGGGTAGAAACCGGCGTCCTCGGCTATGAACCGCCTGTTCCTCTCGAAACCCCATCCGAGGATGATTTCTCGCCATTGCCCGAAACCACGCCGGAACCGGATCCCGTCGCCGGCCTACAGTAAAAAGGCCGCGCGCGCCATCCGCCCCGTCCAATCCACCAGTTCAACATAGTCCCGCAATCTGATCGGCAACGCGGGCGGTTCCAACCCGGTTCGAAATGGCAGCAGCTTGGGAGGCGGGCATTCCGTTGAGTCGCTGTCTTCCGACGCCGCCGCGCGAATGTGCGCCTGGATGGACGTAAATTCCGATTTGTCAAGCGATTCGCGGATGCCGGCCCGCACCGGATTCAGGTCAACGTAGGCCATGCAAGACAGCAAGGCCGCCTCGTCCAGCAGCGCCCGGGACTTGAATCGCCCCTCCCGGAATCTTTCCTGGAGTTGAGGACTTCCAATTCGTTTGAATTGAAATTGATGGCCGTAGTTGACAGCGCAATCTCCAAAGCGTTCGAAAGCGCTCTCGCCGATTGGTTGGATACAGCGGAAAGTTGAAGAATTATTGGTTGGGAGTGGAGCGGTTCGGATATTGGTGAATTTGAGAGGATCATGAAATGTTGGGGACAAAAGTTTTGCTGAAAAGGCTTTGGGCGATTCCATTATCGCTGGTTATGGCGTTCGGGGCGCTCGCGCAAACCGAGGCCGATGCCGACACCCATTGCGAACCCAGCGCACTCAACAGATTGTCTACGGAAAATTACGAGACGAGCGTGTGGTTTTCGCTTGATCGGTTCCGCGCACTCGAAGATGTTTGCAAGTCCAAGTCATATCAGGCTTATCGTTATCAATTGGAGTCATTCATTGGCAATCATGCCGCCGCGTTGTCGTATTTCGATGCGTATCGGCAACGCGGCCCGAATCCACCCGAGGATTTTTATTCAACGGTCACGAGCGTGCCGGCGGTGGAGTATGTGACCGAGAGGGCGCGGGGTCACCGCGTCGTCATGGTGAACGAACGGCATCACGCATCATCCGACAGGCTGTTGACGATGGAATTGCTGGCACCGCTTGCCGGGCAGGGGTTCAAATATCTCGCCATCGAAGCTGGTTGGAATGGCGATCCCGTCAACGAGCGCGGCTATCCGATTCCGGTGACTGGCTACTATGTGAACGACATGGTGTTCGCGGAACTCGTTCGCTCGGCGATCGCGCTTGGCTACAAGATCATCGCCTACGAGGAAGAAGGCGAGCAGGAAACTTCAGCGGAAACCAGTGCAATGAGTCAACAGGAACGGCGGGACTGGTGGCAGGCGAAGAACATCGTCACCCGGGTGTTCGACACCGACAGCGACGCGAAGGTGCTCGCCCATGTCGGTTATGCCCATCTTTGGGAATAGACGGAGACCCAAACTTGGTCTTCCATGGCCCACTTCCTCCGTGAATTCACCGGTCTCGATCCGCTTACCGTGGATCAAACGGACATGAGCGAACGCTCGCGACCCGAACTTGAGGATTCGCTGCGCCGGAAGGCCCGGGAACTGGGCTTGATCGGAGATGACGCGGTGGTGTTGTTGGAACAAATGGATGACGGGAGTGATGAACCAATCCGACACTATTATGTCGATCTCATGGTCTTCGGCCTCGCCACCCGCTACGCCAACGGCAGACCGACTTGGATGGGCATGGGCGGCCGCCGACAGGCGGTCGATTTCGACACGCCGGAATGCGCGGAGCGCACGTGCATGGTATAGGCGCGCAGGGCCGGTTTTCCCGACGAAGTGCCTTTCGACCGTGTTGAAGTCGTCAACGCCGGGCGCACCACACTTTACCTTCCCCCGGACGAAGACATGGTGGTCGATGTGATGGAATTGGATCAAAACGTTTTGGCGACGCGCAACGCGCGCGCCCCATCCCGGAACCATAAGGCGGGGTGCCCGCACATCCCTTCAACGCGCGCGCCTTCCCGGGCGCAGCTCTCGCGCAACAACCCCGCGAAGAATTTCGATGGGTGTCCCAGTGCAGGAGACGCAATGGTAGAACAGCATGGCGGTCAGCGAGACGATTTCTGATCTGGGTCGGGTCATGCTCTGCCTGCAATCCAAGGATATCTTGCGGGTAGGTATAGTCAAAATTTTCCAGAACGCCTGATCGGGGAAGAATTCTCGATGGGTGTCCCATGATAGGGTAGATCACCGTCGATTCGTCGCCGACGTTATCCTGGGCAAGAGCGCCCGGCGCGAGTCCCAGAATCAGAATCGCGAGCACTGTTGACGGGAAATGGCGAAATTTGTTTTTCACTGAATGGTCCCGGAACGGTCCCTGCTTCTCTCCGACGAAAAATGGTAAGCGACAATTCGCGTTGATACTGTTACAAATTGTGCTTCCCGGCCTTACGGAAACCCCATGAACTGGAAGCGGATACTGTTTCTTACCCATCGCTGGATCGGCATCGGCATGTGCCTGGTGTTCGCGCTCTGGTTCGCCTCGGGCATCGTCATGATGTACGTCGATTATCCCGAGTTGACGTACGCCGAGTCCGTGGCGGCGCATCCGGATCTGCAACGGGATCGGGTCGCGCTGACTCCGTTCGAGGCTGCCCGAGTCTCCGGCGAGGTCACCGCCTGGGAGTCGGCCAGCCTCGCCATGCTCGCCGACCGGCCCG
>JANQSV010000058.1 GCA_028279115.1 Pseudomonadales bacterium | reverse complement strand
GAACTGCGCCGAATGTCACCGCCAGGGCGGCATCGCGCCATTCGCCATGGACAGCAAGCTTGCGGTTCAGGGCTGGTCGCCGATGATCCGCGAAGTCGTGTTGACGCGCCGCATGCCTCCCGGCCAGATCGACAACAAGGTCGGACACAAGATGCGCAACGAAATGAATCTGGCAGACGAGGACATGCGGAAACTCGTTGGCTGGATCGACGCCGGCGCGAATACCGATAGCGAGACCGACCCGCTGACCCAACTCGAATGGCCCGACACCAAGTGGGCGCTGGCCGCAGCGCTCGGCGAGCCCGATCTGATAATCGAAGTGCCGCCGCAAAGCATCCCGGCAACCGGAGTGATCGATTACATGAACATCCCCATCGACCTCGGGCTGACCGAAGACCGCTGGGTGCGCGGCTCCGAAGTCGCCCCGGGCGCGCCGGAAGTGCTGCACCACATCATCACCACCGTGATTCCGCCCGAAGGCCGCGGCAGCGGGTTCGACCTGTTCATCGAAGCCGTCAACAGCCTGCCCGAAGAACGCGCGGTAGCGATTCGCACCGAAATTTTCGCGGCCATGGCGGCCGGCGAGGAACCGGATATCGACGCCATCTTCGCGGCGAATCCCGACATCGACGTCAGTTCGCTGCTCGGCGGCGGCGACCCCGATCAGGGCTCGGTCGCGGGTTACGCTCCCGGCAACAGCTTCTCGCTGAATCCCGAAGGCGTCGGCGGCTTGCTCAAGGCGGGCTCGACGCTGAACTTGCAAATGCATTACACCACCTCGGGCAGGGAAACCGTCGACGCCACGGAAATCGGCGTGTACTTCTACGATGAAGGCTATGTGCCCAACGAGCGCATGTCGGGCGGCGTCGGCAACGCCTTCACCATCGACATTCCGGCTCAGGCGAAGGACCACGAAATGCAACTCGTGACCTATGTGCCGGAGGAAGCCGAAATCTACTCGCTGATGCCGCACATGCACTTCCGCGGCAAGCGCATGGCGTTCACGGCGCGTTATCCCGACGGTTCCGAAGAACTGATCCTGTCGGTTCCGGCCTACTCCTTCAACTGGCAGTTGAGCCACGAACTCGAAACGCCGTTGCGGGTGCCGGCCGGCACGCAAATCGTCGCCACCGGCGCCTTCGACAACTCCTCCCAGAACGACTTCAACCCGGACCCGAACATCGAAGTCCATTGGGGCGAACAAAGCTGGGAAGAGATGTTCATGGGCTTCTATAGCTGGAAGAACGTCGACCAGACCGGCTCGGAATAAACCAGCCGCAAACCTGGCGAGACAAGAAAGGCGGGCATTGCTCGCCTTTCTTTTTTGTGCATTTTTCGGAAATCAAACTACTCTTTGTTTCGACGTTTTCTTGCCGTTCGAGTCGCCTGTACGGGTTGACCCGTTCGGCTCACATTTCTTATAGTGACTACATTGGTCACTTGGAGAACGATATGCAGCAGGTACAATTGCGCGAGGCCAAGGCCAGACTGTCGGCAATCGTGGAAAATGCAGCGCTCGGAGAATCGGCGGTTATCACTCGCCGCGGACAGCCGCGTGCGGTAATTGTCGGTATCGATGAATGGAACCGACTACGACGTGTTCCATCATTCGGCCGCCTGTTGGCGGCATCCGGGCTCAAGGACGAAGACATCCCCCCCAGAGACCGGAGTCCACTTGGAGATGCAGCACTTTAGGGATCGAGGTGTACTTGCTTGACACGAATATCCTTTCAATTGGAGCACCCGGCCCCAGGGAAGCACCATCCGCATTGATCGACTGGATGGAAGCAAGTTCCGACCAACTGTTTGTTTCGACGATCACGGTGGCCGAAATTCGCGGCGGAATCGCCAAGATGGAACGAACCGGCGCCAACGCGAAAGCTCAAAGAATCAGTGAATGGCTTGAACTGGTGCTTCATCTCTACCAGGACAGGGTGCTGCCATTCGACATTGATGCCGCACTAACGGCCGGGGTATTCATGGATATGGCAAGGGGCCGTTCCCCCGGTTTCGCGGACCTGGCCATTGCCTCGATCGCGTCCAGCCGAAGCCTGACGCTGCTTACCCGCAATGTGAAGGATTTTGAGCCACTAGCCCTTGACGTGATAAATCCCTTTAAAACACTTCCCGTGCGACTCTGAAAATTCCGCTAATGACTGCGACGCATACCTGATTTCGCCTGGAGTATCTGTCGATTTTTATTTCTAGATCAGGAAGTTAGAAATTTTCGGGCAAGAATTAGATTGTGACTGATGGTCGCTGAACAGCGTCCTCCAATATAGCGGCAGCTACATTCACCTGCTCAATTGTAGAGTACCGGCCAAAGCTGAAACGGAAGGCACGACTCTACTTAGCGCCCAGAGCGCATCCGAACGAATGTGTGGCCGAGCTTGTTCGGACAGTCGGAGCGCCACTTCCGCATATTTCTTTGCGTCTTGCTTAGCACCAGCCAACAGCAGAGGTCTGGCAGCTCTAGTCTGGTCGTCCATGTCTCGATCCAAGACAGCCAAACCTCCTTCGGTACGTTTTGGGCTCTGTTGGAACCATACGCGAAGTGCATCGTAGGGCATACCGGCGCTTAAGTCCGCGCCAGCCTTCTTGCACACTTGCGTAGAGGCGGTCATCGCGGCCTCGGCCGCACAGCGGATGAGCGGCAAGGTCAGACAGAAGATGCTTTGAAATACGAAGAACGAATTGCCTGATACAGTATCGAGTTGATCGGATATGCAGATCGCAAGGAGGTCAATCTCCCCTGAGTTATGCATCTCCGACAGCAGGTTGGCTAAAGCTTCTCGTTGGCTATAACCAGCCGCGCCGATTGTTTCGACCAAAGTTCCATCGGCATTTGCCGCGATGATGTCACTGTGTGTAATCATTTGAACGGGAATCGTCGATCTGTGTAAGCAGGCCTGTCGCGATGCAGCAATTATACTGGCAATTGTCGGAACTACTCTAAAGCCGACAAGAGGGTTGCAGAATCTGTGAGATGCATGGGACACCCATTCCGATTGTGAACTTTACAACCGATCTTTCCGCACATCGCATTTATCTGAGTCAATGGAGGCTCATTCACGAGTCGGCTCTGTTGTTGGTGGTGTAGTGACATTTGTGCGGAATTGATGCAAAATTACATCGATTTCACATCTGCGCTTACACTTGGAGGGCAAGTTGATGGCCGGAAAACGAGCGAGTTTGTCGATCTCGACACCTAACGATTCATGGATACAGGCCCAGATTGCAAGTGGAGAGTTCGCCAGCCGGAGCGAAGTAGTCAACGACCTGATTCGGCGCGCACGCGAAATCGATCTTGTTCGCGCACGGCTGATCGCTGCGGAGCAAAGCGGCCCATCTACAAGGACACCGGAACAAATCCTGGCCGCGTCCAAGGAAGAATTGCGTGGCGATGGGGAGCTATAGATTAACCGCGCAGGCAGATTCCGACCTGATCCGTATTCACCAATGAGGAGTTCGGGCACATGGAGAGGCGCAAGCGGATGCGTATTTCCTCGGAATGACAGAAAAATTCCAGCAGATCGCTGACGATCCGCTGCTCTATCCAGCCGTTGATGACATTCGTGAAGGGTACCGCCGGAGCGTGTTCGACCGTGACAGCATCTATTATCGGATTGACGGCGAGGAGGTTGAAATCGTCGCCATTATCGGTCACCAGGATTTGAAGGAATGGCTTTGATCAGTGGGCGGTTTCCACGTCTACCACCATCCTCTGCTCACTGAGTTGTAAGTCAGTCGCCTCGACTTGTCATGAACCTTTATTGCTTCACGGCACAGGTTCCCAGAGTTCGATCGGGTTGCCTTCGGGGTCGTGGATGCGGGCGAAGCGGCCGATGTCTTCCATTTCGCTTTCGTGACTGACCTCGATACCGGCGGACTTCAATTGCGCGGTCATCGCGTCCAGATTGGCCACGCGAAAATTCAACATGAAAGTCTTGTCGGCGGCGAAATAATCGGTGTCGTCAGCGAAAGGCGCGAAAACCGTGACACCGGAATCGGTCGTCCAGGGCGCCATTTCCATGTTCGTCGGGGCGAGGTTGATTCCGAGGTGATCCTGATACCACCCGGCAAGTCTCGCGGGATCCTTCGCCCTGAAGAAGAATCCGCCTAATCCCTGTACTTTTTGCATATCGCGCCCTTTTGCATATCACGCCCTGCCGTTTGAGTTTGATCCTATCGCCGCGGCGGGGGCGGGGTCCAGTCGCAGCCTGGGCAGTTGGGGTTTACGCCGTTTTCTTCGAGGACTTCGAAGATGAAGTTGCGCCAAGTTTCGTTGGGTTGCCAGACGGTGTTCATGTCGGCCTTGGCCTGGTCTACGGGCACGTCTTCGTTGATCACGCGATAGAGGAAACTGAATGCCGTGGCGCGGGCGTTGACCTGGCAATGGAGCAAGGTCTTGCGGCCCTCGTTGCGCACCATGGAGTCGGCGAAAGCGTAATACTCGCTTGGGCGCGGATTCGAGAAATCCACCGGAATCTGCATGTATTCCATGCCCAGGCCTTTCACCACGAGATCCGCATCGGGCAAGGCGTTGGGATTGTTGGTGAAAGCGATATAGACCACCCGTTCAAAGCCGTTGTCGGCGATCGCCTGGAACTGCTCCCGGGTGGGCTGGCCCGCGCTGGCGAAACTGGCGCTGTATTGGCGGAAATTGGTGATTTCGGCTAGCGCGGGGGTGGCTTCTTCAAGGGCGTATCCGGTGTTCATAAGCGTTGCGCCGCAGATTAGTACAAGCAGTTTTCGCATGGGTCTTACCTCTGTAGTCGCTGGAATTGTTTTCCCCCACCAAAACTGCTTCGCAGTTTTGACTCCCCCGGAGGGGGAGTGGACTATAAGCTCGAAGCCACAATCACGATGACTGTCACCCTACCCGTGGCCGTGCGCGCCGTCCCTGGCGAGGACTCACTGGCTTCGACCACCCCCAGCCTCGCCATCCATGGCGAGTCGTTCGGCCCTCGAAAAGCTTTGCTTT
>JANQSV010000155.1 GCA_028279115.1 Pseudomonadales bacterium | reverse complement strand
AAGCTTCGACAGTATTGTCCGCTTGCGTATTATCACCGAAAAGCAGGAGCGGACGGTGTCCGGCACGGTTTTCGGCGCGGCCCCGCGGATCGTCGAGGTCAACGGCGTCGAGATGGAGGCGAGCTTCGCCCCGAACATGGTGTTCACCATCAACGAGGACAAGCCCGGTTTCATCGGCGCGCTGGGCGCGACCCTGGGCGATGCGCAGGTCAACATCGCCACGTTCAATCTCGGCCGCTCCGCGCCGGGCGAAAGGGCCATCGCCCTTGTCGCCATCGACGATCCGATGCCCAGGGCGGTGCTCGAAAAGGTCGGCGCCCTGCCCCATGTCCGGCAGGCCAAGGCCCTGGCGTTTTAAGGCGGCCGCGTGACAGTCAGGCCGGGGCGCGCAGGTTAGGGTTGGTTGCGGATTGGGTACTTCATATCTCCGCTCATTCCCGCGAAAGCGGGAATCCATCAATGGAAAAAGCCGGCTTGGCCTGTCATTTTTCGTTCGCTGTATCCGTTCGAAACATGCTTCGAGCCTGTGCAGCATCACCCCGGACTTATGATCCGGGGCGCTGCAGCGCGTCCGGGATGGACGGACGGTCCGTCGGAGCCGCAAGCCTTTCTACGCGTCCTCTTCGTCGACGGCCACGTTCATGCTGAAGGAGCGCCGCTCGCCCCTGGTGTAGAACGGATAGACGCAATGAAACATATGCGATGGAAAGATATAGAAATCCCCGACCCGCGGCTTGGCCATGAAATTCGAAAATGAGTAAGCCGCATCGGTGCCGTGCGCGAACTGGATATGGCCGTGGGAAGGATGGTGGTCCTTATAGTCTTCCTCCCACTCCGCCTCGATGCCTTCGGGCAGGTTGAGATAGCCGGCGCAGGAAATCGTGCAGCCCGTATGGATATGCAGCGGATTATATTCGGTCTCGAACTGCCGGATGAACCAGCCGGACATGATCTGCAATTCATATCGCTTCGTGGACGGATCATAGTCGCCGAGCGCGTTTCGCTTCTTGGCGAAGGCGTGGTATTCGACCAGCGCCTGGCCGACGCCCGACACGGCCAGGTTGATGAGGTTCTGGTCGAAGCGCAGCTCCTGGCTGACCTTGCCCACGAGATGATCGGAATGATCCGCCAGGTGCTGAGACATCGCCGCGTTCATCTGGTCGATGAAGGCCGGCGGCATTTTGAAATAGCCCATCACCGGTCCGAAAGGCGTGAAGAACTCCTTGTCTTTTGAGGGTTTGAATATTGGAGCCATGGCGCGCTTTTCTCCTGATCGGGCGGGACGGCGAATATGCCGCCGGACGATAGCGCCTGTCCGGGGCGAATAGGAGCCTTGAGGGCGGATATATGGCCGCAGGGCCGCGGGCCCGCCCTTTCAAAAAGGCGCAATTTCGATACCAAGGCCCCGGACGGCATGGTCGGGCGGGTGTTGCGGCCGCCTTGCCGCAGCGTAATTTCCGGGCGGCGGCGCGGACCGGTCGCGCCCGGCCAGACCTAAGAGGATT
>JANQSV010000011.1 GCA_028279115.1 Pseudomonadales bacterium | reverse complement strand
TTGGCAGAACGACAGGCGGTCGATTTCAGGATTTCCGGGATGCCGGAACCCCAACTGTTCGTTCGCGGCCCGGGTAATCGCGATACCGGTCTCGCACATCTCCCGGGCTTCCGCGGGAACGAGCTCGAAGCCCAGGTCGCCGGCGTCGACGATGACGAAGGTATCGCCGCCATAGGCGGTATCGACCCGGAGGGCGCCGATGCCCGGCACATCGAGTTCGGCGCCGATGCGGTCCGCGAACGACGGAACGTTGAGGATGGTTACCGCCTCGACCTTGCCCGCGCGGCACCGGGCCCGCACCCGCACCAGTCCGCCCGGCGCCTCCAGCACGAATCGCGTCTCGGGCTCGCGCATCGCGATGAGCCCCGTTTCGAGCAGAACCGTCGCCACGCAGATGCAATTCGAGCCGGACATCGGCGGCGTGTCTTCAGGCTCCATGATGATCCATCCCATATCCGCGTCGGGATGCTTCGCCGGAACGAGCAGATTCACATGCCGGAACACGCCGCCTCTCGGCTCGTTCAGAACGAAATCGCGCAATGTCCGGTCCCGCTCGATCCAGCGCGCCTGCTCCCAAAGCGAATCTCCCGGCGGCGGATCGACTCCGGCGACGATGACATCCCCGACCTCGCCTTCCGCGTGACAGCCGACGATCTCGATGGCCTTGCCTGGTTCAACGCTCATAAAGTACCCTGATCGAGGTTTCCCTATTCAAACCGTATATTGTATATTTCCACCGGATGGCGCAACCCGTCAAGGAGTCAGCAGGAGCCGATTTGGATACATTGGCCAAACATTGCGTGGAAGTCATTGATTCCCACACCGGAGGCGAACCGACCCGCGTGGTGATCGCGGGCGGCCCCGACCTGGGCGACGGCGCCATGGCGGAACGGCTTGCGCTGCTGCGCGGGCGGCACGATTGGCTGCGCTCGGCGATCATCAACGAGCCGCGGGGGTCCGACGTGCTGGTGGGGGCGCTGCTGTGCGAGCCCGCGAACCCGAAAAACACCGGCGGCGTGATCTTTTTCAACAACATCGGCTATCTCGGCATGTGCGGCCACGGAACCATTGGTCTGGCGGTCACGCTCGCGTTCCTCGACCGGCTTGACGTGGGCGCGCATCGACTTGAAACCCCGCCCGGCGAAATATCGTTGACATTGCATGACGGCAACCGCGTTACCGTCGGCAATGTGCCAAGCTACCGCCACCGCCGCCGGCAATCGCTGCGAACGCCCGAGTTCGGCGAAGTATGCGGCGACATAGCATGGGGAGGCAACTGGTTTTTCCTCGTCTCCGACCATGGTCAGCGGCTTGCATACGACAATGTCGGCAAGTTGAGCGAATATGCCGGCGTTATCCGCCGGGAACTGGACCGCCAGGGAATTCGCGGACCGGACGGCGAACCGATCGACCACATCGAACTGTTCGGCCCTCCCTCGGCAGGCTCCGGGGCGGACAGCCGGAATTTCGTATTGTGCCCGGGCGGCGCTTATGATCGTTCTCCTTGCGGCACCGGCACGAGCGCCAAGGTGGCCTGCCTGATCGAGGACGGCGAACTCGCTCCGGGGCAAGTCTGGCGACAGGAAAGCATTGCCGGATCGATCTTCGAGGTCCGCGCCGACCTGCGGGACGGGCGGATCGTTCCCGAAATAACCGGGACCGCCTACATCACGGGCCGAAGCACCTTATGGCTCGATTCAACGGACCCTTTCTGCTACGGCATAAGCGCATCGGGCGTGAAAAGGTGATTGCCGAACATACGCGTCGAAGCATGCCTTGTCACCGGCCCACTACTGTAAATATGGAACGGAGCTACTCATGTTCAAGCTACTGCAACCAATTCTGATCGGCATTTTCGCCGCGGCCGCAATGCTTTCGTGCGCGCCGCCTGAACCCCGGGAACCGGGAACTCCGGACGAAACCGCAATCGACGACCCGAGCGCGGCGGAGTTGCACGCGCTGTTCGAGGACGAATGGCGCAGCCGGCTGGCGCGCGACCCGCTGTTCGCCAGCCACCAGGGCGTCACCGATTACAACGACCGGTTGCCGGACGTTTCTCCCGCCGCGCAGCGGCGCTATCTTGAAGAGGACAAGGGTTTTCTGGACCGGCTCGCCGGCATTGGCGGGGAGGCCCTGTCGGACGAGGACAGAACCAACCGCGGCCTGTTCGAATTTGTCGTCGGACAGCGGGTCAAACTCGCGGAATATCGCCCTTACCGGATACCCATCCTGAGCGACGCCGGTTTCCACATGAGTGTGCAACGCATGCATGAGTCGGCGCCGCTGGGAACCGTTGCGGACTACGAACGATATCTGGCGCGGCTGCGGGCAATCGGAGATTATTTCGATCAGAACATCGCCAACATGCGCGATGGGATTGCCGACGGATTCACCCAGCCCCGGGCGATTCTCGAAGGCATTCTGCCTTCGATATCGGGCTCCATCGTCGACAACCCGGAAGAAAGCGCCTTCTATACGCCGTTTCGGAGCTTGCCAGGTCATTTCGACGAGGCCGAGGTCGAACGGCTGCGGGAAGCGGGCCGGCAGGCGATCGCCGGGACCGTCGTTCCCGCCTACCGGCGGTTCCTGACGTTCTTCACCGAAGAGTACATTCCCGGCGCGCGGGAAACCCTGGGGGCGTGGGCGCTGGAAAACGGCCGCGCCTACTACGAGGAT
>JANQSV010000407.1 GCA_028279115.1 Pseudomonadales bacterium | reverse complement strand
GGCGCCTGATGCAGAAACTCGGCGCGACCTGGCGCCGGCGGCCGGATTTGCTGGCCGGCCGGGAGTTGACCGAAGAGGAACAAGGCCTGCTGGACGAATATCGCGCCGGCATGAACGAGACAGGGAAGCCCTGAACAATCAGGATAATGAACAATTCCACGGATGGAGTTGCGCAGAGAAAATGTTGATGTTGCGGGCCTTCGGGCCGCGCCGCCCGAGGAGCGAACACGATGAGCAAGAACAGAATCATCCAGCGGATCGAGCAGGAGCAAATGAACAGGGAACTGCCCGAATTCGGTCCCGGCGACACGGTCGTGGTGCAGGTTCGCATCAAGGAGGGCGAGCGCGAGCGAATTCAGTCTTTCGAAGGCGTGATCATCGGCGTGCGCAATCGCGGCCTCAATTCCGCGTTCACGGTGCGCAAGATTTCCCATGGCGTCGGCGTCGAGCGCACGTTCCAGACCTACAGCCCCCTGGTCGCCGGCGTCAAGGTCAAGCGCCGCGGCGATGTGCGGCAGGCCAAGTTGTACTATCTGCGCAAGTTGAGCGGCCGCGCCGCGCGCATCGCCGAAAAGCTCGACAAGAAACCGCAAGCCAAAGCCTGACGCATCGCGGGCGAGGCGCGCCTCGACCCCGCGGCGGGTGCGGTCGGCAAATCTTCCTTCCCCCCTGATGGGGAAGCAAAGCATGCCCCGCCCGCGGGCTGGCCCCGGCAATCCGTCCGGTTTATCATTGGCCTTTTCCCCGGAGGTCCAGTGAAAATGAAGCCTTTCGGTAAATTCGGCATTTTCTTCACGTGCGCGATCCTGCTGCCCGGCATGCTGATTCAGCCCGTCTTCGCCCAGAACGAATCCCTGCGCGAGCGGCTGCATGAATCCATCGTCGCCGCCTCGGGCAATCGGCTGGAAATCGTCAATATCAAGCCCACGCCCCTCGACACGATTTACGAAGTCGAACTGAGCACCGGAGAATTGCTGTACGCGGACGCTTCCGGCGAATACCTGTTTGCCGGCGCCCTCTACCGGACCACGCCGGACGGTCTGCTCAACTTGTCCATCGCCACCCGCCAGGAAGCCAACTTGAGAAAGATCTCGGCCGTACCCGACGAGCAAGCGATCATCTTCGAACCCGAGGGCGAAGCGAAAGCAACGCTGACAATATTCACCGACGTCGATTGCGGCTATTGCCGTCAACTTCACCGCGAGCGCGGGCAATTGCTCGATTTCGGCATCCGCCTGCGCTATCTCGCCTATCCGCGCGGCGGCGAAAACGCGATTTCCTACGACAAGATGATTTCGATCTGGTGTTCGGAAGACCGCCGCCGCTCGCTGACCCAGGCCAAGAACGGCCAGAATCTTCCCAGCCGCGACTGTGAAACGCCGGTGATGGCGCATTACGATCTGGGCAACCAGCTCGGCATCCAGGGCACGCCCGCGCTGGTGCTTCCCGATGGACGCCTGATTCCGGGATACATGGACGCGCCCAGCCTGGCGGCGATGCTGGGAATCGAATAATTGGGACGAACGCGGCTGCTCCAATCACGGGTCGGACATGCCCGACCCCTACGGTTTCCCGCAGCCTGGTTGTAGGGGCGAGGCATGCCTCGCCCGCCAAGATTCGCGGCGTCACAGTATAATCAGCGCGGCAATCCGGTCACCCGGCGTGGAAACCATTTTCGATGCAAGCACCTGTAAAGGTAGGAATTTGTGGTCTTGGCACCGTTGGCGGGGGCAGTTTGCGCCTGCTGCGCGGCAATGCCGATGAAATCGCGCGCCGCGCCGGCCTGCCGATCGAGGTCGTGCGTGTGGCGACGCGGCGGCCCCAAGCGGCGAAAGAGGCTGCAGGAATCGATTCGGGGATCGCTCTCGGCGACGACCCCTTCGCAGTCGTCAACGATGACGAAGTGCAAGTCCTGGTGGAAACCATGGGCGGCTTCGAGCCCGCTTTCGACATCGTCGGCCAAGCCCTGGCCAAGGGCAAGCAGGTCGTCACGGCCAACAAGGCGCTGATCGCCGAACGCGGCAACGAATTGTTCGAAATCGCCGAACGGCACGGCACCACCCTGGCCTATGAGAGCAGCGTCGCCGGCGGCATCCCGATCATCAAGACCATGCGCGAGGGACTTGCCGCCAACCGCATCGAGTGGCTGGCGGGCATCATCAACGGCACCGGCAATTTCATCCTGAGCGAAATGGCGGCCGGCGGGCGCACCTTCGAGGACGTGCTCGCCGAGGCCCAGGAACTCGGTTACGCCGAAGCGGATCCGAGTTTCGACGTGGACGGCACCGACGCCGCCCACAAGCTCACCATCATGGCTTCCATCGCTTTCGGCATTCCCCTGCGATTCGCCGCCACGTACACCGAGGGAATCAGCGCGCTCGTGCCCGAAGACCTCGCCTACGCCGAGGAACTCGGCTATCGCATCAAGCATCTGGGCATCGCCCGGCGCACCGGGCAGGGAATCGAGTTGCGCGTGCATCCCACCCTGATCAGCAAGCGCTGGCTTTTGTCCGAGGTGACCGGCGTGGACAACGCCATCGTCATCAAGGGACACGCCGTCGGCACGACCATGTACCAGGGTCCGGGCGCCGGGTCCGACGCCACTGCCTCGGCGGTAGTCGCCGATATCATCGATGTTGCCCGCCAGCTTCGCGCCGGCGCCGCGCAGCCGCTCGTACCCGCCTTGCATTACCACGGCGCGGCCTCTGAACTTCCTGTCGTGTCCATAGACGGCATCGAGTCAGAATGTTATCTGCGCATCCCGGTGCTCGACCGCATGGGAGTGATGGCGAAGATCACGCGGGTGCTCGAACAGCACGCCATCAGTATCGAGGCGGTGATCCAGAAGGAAGTCCACGGCGGCAGCATTCCCATCGTCCTGCTTACCCATGCGGTGCCGGACGGGAATATGAACGCCGCCATCGCCGAACTCGGCTCGCTGCCGGACGTCGTCGGCCCGATCGGCCGGATCCGGGTGGCGCCCTTTTCCGCCGGGGAATGACAGGTGGAATATCTCAGCACCCGCGGCGGCTGTTCCGGCCAGGCGTTTGAAGACGTTCTGCTGACCGGGCTCGCGCCGGACGGGGGCCTGTTCGTTCCGGTCGAACTGCCCCGCCTCTCTGCCTCCGACCTGGCGGAAATGCGCGATCTGTCCTATGCCGAACTCGCCTGGCGGGTCGCTTCGACGTTCACCGCCGGCGCTTTTCCCGAAGACGATCTGCGTCACATGATCGAGGCGAGTTACGCCGGCTTTTCCCATCCCGAAGTCGCGCCGCTGACGGCCCTGGGCGAAGGCGAATACGTGCTCGAGTTGTTCCATGGACCGACCCTGGCCTTCAAGGACTTCGCCTTGCAGGTGCTCGGCCGGATGCTCGATCACGTACTGCGGCGCAAGGGCAGGCGCGTACTCATTCTCGGAGCGACTTCGGGCGACACCGGCTCGGCGGCGCTCGAAGGCTGCCGCCATTCCGCCCAGGTCGATATCTGCATTCTGCATCCCCACGAGAAAGTCTCCGATGTGCAACGCAAGCAGATGACCACGGTGGCGGGCGACAATGTTTTCAATCTGGCGGTCGAGGGCAGCTTCGACGATTGCCAGCGGCTGGTAAAGGCCGCTTTTGCCGATCAGTCCTTTCTGCCCTCCGGGCTGCAACTCGTGGCCGTGAACTCGATCAACTGGGCGCGCATCGTCATGCAGATCGTCTATTACATCCATGCCGGGCTGCGGCTCGGCGCCCCGGAGCGCGCGGTTTCGTTCTCGGTGCCGACGGGGAATTTCGGCGACATCCATGCCGGCTACCTGGCCCGGGAGATGGGTCTGCCCGTGAAGCGACTGATCGTCGCCACCAACGAGAACGACATCCTGCACCGTTTCATCGGCGGCAACGAATATTCGATCGCGCCGCTCAAACATACCTGGTCGCCGAGCATGGACATTCTCGTTGCCAGCAATTTCGAACGTTACCTGTTCGATCTGTTCGGACGCGACAGCAAGGCGCTCGCGCAATTCATGGCCGACGGCGCCGCGGGCAAGGCGAGCCTGTCCGAGGCGCGCTGGCGGGCCATGCGCGAGGTTTTCGACAGCGCCAGCGCGAACGACGCTGCAACCTGCGCCACCATCGCCGAGGTCTGGCGCGAACATGGCGTCCTGCTCGATCCGCATACCGCGGTCGGCGTGCGCGCCGCGCGCGCCACACGTGAAAGCGGGCGCGACCCGGAAACGCCAATGATTTGTCTTGCAACCGCGCATCCGGCCAAGTTCGCCGAAGCGGTCACCGCCGCCGGCCTGCCGGCGCCGGAATTGCCCGAGCGCCTGCAACGCCAGTTCCGGCGCCTGGAGCGTTATCGCGTGGTCGAAAACGACCTGGCCGCGCTTACTTCGATATTGGGCGGACTGGCGGCTTGAACGGGGCGACTCTGATCCGGCGCCAGGCGGCGGACCTCAATTGGTCCGGCGGAGTTGGATTGTGAGTGCGGCGAAACTGATTCGTCGCCGCGCCTCGGTCGCAGAATTGCAAGGAGACTTGCATCCTCTACTGCGCCGCATCTATAGCCGGCGCGGCGTGTCCGAACTTCGAGAAATCGAGCTGGAACTTGCCAATCTGGTACCGCCAGATTCGCTCAAAGGCCTCGATGATGCCGTCGCTCTGTTGGTCGAAGCTTTGCGCGGGCAATGGAGAGTGCTGCTAGTTGGCGATTACGACGCCGATGGCGCCGCAAGTTGTGCGATCGCGCTCGACGCCTTGAACAGTTTCGGTTTCGATAATCTAGACTACATCGTGCCGAACCGCTTCGACTACGGTTATGGCCTTACTCCGGCAATTGTCGAACTCGCTAGCGCCCGGTGGCCGGATTTGCTGATAACCGTTGACAATGGCATTTCGAGTATTGAAGGCGTCGATGCGGCCAAAATCGCTGGCATGCGGGTCATCGTCACCGACCACCATCTGCCTGGGAAACAACTGCCTGCGGCCGACGCTATTGTCAATCCCAATCAGCCGGGCTGCGATTTTCCAGCCAAAAACTGCGCCGGCGTCGGCGTGATCTTCTATGTGATGCTCGGCTTGCGCGGTCGCTTGCGTGAACTGGGCTGGTTCAGTGCGGGAAATTTGCCCGAACCCAATATGGCCGAACTGCTTGATCTTGTGGCAATTGGAACGGTTGCCGACGTGGTTTCCTTCGATCTCAACAATCGCATCCTCGTGAATGAGGGGCTGCGACGCATTCGCGCTGGTCGGGCTCGGCCAGGCATCCGTGCCTTGATGAAGACTGCGGGGCGCAATCCCGCTAAAGTTGCCGCTGACTTGGCTTTTGGCGTCGCGCCGCGACTAAACGCGGCAGGACGGATGACAGACATGTCGATCGGCATCGAATGTCTGCTCGCGGAAGACCGTGATTCCGCGAAGCAACTGGCCGGCGAACTAGACGGGCTGAATCGCGACCGCAAGGAAATCCAGGCGGAGATGAACGAGCAAGCCGAGGAACTGGTGGCAAAACTGGCGGCGGAAGCGGCTGTCTTGCGCCATTCGGTTGAAGCGGGCGGGCATGCTGCGGCGCCGGCGCGGGATCCGACCGGTTCCGTCGAGAAGTTGCCCGCGGGACTCTGCATCTACCAGCCTGGCTGGCACGAAGGCGTGATTGGCATTGTCGCAGCGCGAATTAAGGATCGCCTGCATCGGCCGGCCATCGTCTTCGCCGATTCCCAGGGGCAACTCAAAGGCTCGGGCCGCTCCATAGGCGGCTTCCACCTGCTTGATGCGCTCCGCGCTGTCGACGAGAGCAATCCCGGCCTGATCACCGGATTTGGCGGCCACGCCATGGCGGCCGGGCTCAGTCTGGAGACGAACAAGTTCGAGCGGTTCCGCGCGGCCTTCGAGTCCGAAGCGGAGCGGCGACTGCGACCCGAACAATTTGCGGCGAAGGTGTACAGCGACGGGCGACTTAAGCCGCGATGGTTCAGTCTCGAAGTAGCCCAGATGCTGCGCAACGCCGGCCCCTGGGGAAAGGATTTCCCCGAACCGGTGTTCGACGGCGAATTTCTGCTGCGCGAACAGCGCGTGTTGAAAGAGAAACACCTGCGAATGGAGCTCAGCCCGAAGGACGACCTCGAACTGCGCGTCGGCGCTATCGCCTTCAACGTCGAACGATGGCCGGACCCCGAAGCTGGCGAAATCAGCCTCGCTTACCGCCTCGACATCAACGAATTCCGCGGTGTGCGCAAACTGCAGCTCGTGGTCGAGGAAATATTATCAGTCTCCGCCACTGCTGAAAGACCGAACGCGGTGCTGAAGCGACAGCAGACTGGAAAGTATGTTGTGTGACGAAGCGCTCTCGGGGTAAGGGCTCTCGGGGTAGAAGATTTGCAACTGCTCCGGGATTCAAGAACAGTAACGGCCAGGTAGTTATCGAGGCTACTGATCTTCGTGGCAATGACTACAACCAGTATGTGTATGTTTTGCAATGCAACAATTGCCAATACAGATATGGATCGAATGGTTCGGACAACTGGCAACGCAAGTGTCCGCGGTGTCAGGGTGGAGCGTCTGGACTGCCTTGCCGCTAGCGAGCATTTAACTTGATGGGGTATAAAGGGTGGTGGGGTAAAAGCCACCCCAGAGAAATCATCGGACTTCATATGCACCCACTGATTGAAACTCACCGCGCCGAGATTCTTTCCATGGCCGAACGTTACGGACTACGAGACGTGCGGGTTTTCGGTTCTATGGCGCGCGGCGACGCCAACGAGACGAGTGATGTGGATTTGCTGGTGACGTTACCGCCTGACAGAACCGGGCTGGCTTTGGGTGGCCTCCTGATGGACGTATCTGAGTTGCTCGGACGTAAAGTGGATGTACTGACCGAACGCAGCCTGCATCCCGCTTTACGCGAGCGAGTTCTGCGCGAGGCAGTTCCGCTGTGACGCCCGGCAAGGACTCGGATCTGATTCTTCTGGAGCATGTCCGGCAATGCCTGACGCGTATCCGAAAATACAACGAACAAGGCCGTGAGGAGTTTTTTAGCTCTGGCTTGATCCAGGACGCGACCGTAAGAAACCCGCAAACCATGTCCGAGTCAACGCAAAGATTCAGTGATTCCATAAAGGCAACCGAACCGGATATTCCCTGGTCTCAGATCGCAGGCTTTCGCAATGTCCCGACTCACGGATATCTCGAAATCGATGGGACTGCGGTTTGGGACGTTATCGAGAAAGACTTGCCGGCATTGAGTGCGGCGATTGATCGCATGATTTCGAAGATGGAGGACGCGTAATTGCAGTTACTGAACTAAGTCAGAATATTTTGTTACCCTTTGCCACAAAATTCGGGCGCGATTCGCGTAAAATCCAATCAATGCGCTACGCGCAAGCAATACGGGACTGATGTGATGTCGAAAACCCTGGCCCAGCTCTCCGCCTTGTTCTTGTTGTGTCTTGCCGGTTTCGGCCTCAAGGCTCAGGTGCATAGCGCCGAGCAGATCGAAGTCGAACTCGTCGCCGAGACCACGACCGCGGTCCCGGGCGAGACCTTGTGGCTCGGCATCCGTCTCGACCCGATCGAGAACTGGCATACCTACTGGAAGTTCGGCGGCGACAGCGGCGAGGCTACCAGCACGAGCGACTGGCAGTTGCCTGCGGGCATATCGGAAGAAAACATCGGCGACATCGTCTGGCCGATTCCCGAATGGACGCCCTTTCTCGATTCCGGCCTGGTGACTTTCACCTATGGTCACGAAGTCATTCTGCCGTTGCCGGTGTCGGTCCCGGCGGACTTCCAGGGCGATGCGTTCGCCGCCGAGACCACCATCGACTGGCAGGTCTGCGAAGTCATCTGCATTCCCGGCAGCGCGCGTTTCGCGATCTCTCTGCCGGTGGCGGATTCGCCCGCGATAGACGAGCGCTGGCGCGAGGGCTTTGCCAGAGCCCGCGCCAATACCCCGGTTCCGCTCGGCGAACACGAACTGACCGCGCGATTCAATCGCCATGACGGCAAGGTCAGCGTCATGGTGCAGGCGCCCGATGCGCGCTTCGCCGATGTCGACGAGGCCTGGTTCTTCCCGACCCGGGCCCGTGTCATGAAATACGCGCCGTATCGCGACGTGATGCTGGAAGATTCGCGCATCCGGATTACCACCGAACAGCACAACCGCCATCCCGCCGACATGACCGAACTCGACGGCATGCTCGCCTGGGTCGACGAGGAGGGCGCATGGTACGGCTACGATCTGCGCCCGACCCTCACCAGCGTCGCCTGGGACCATAGCATCGAAGTCGAATTGATCGCGGAAACCGCCAACATCGTTCCCGGCGAAACCGCCTGGCTCGGCTTGCGGCTCGATCCGGCGGAGCACTGGCACACCTATTGGAAGATGGGTGGCGACAGCGGCGAGCCGACCAGCCTCAACGAATGGGACGCGCCGACCGGCGCGCAGATCGGCGAACTGCAATTTCCCGCGCCTTCCTGGCTGCCGTTCTACGATACCGACCTGGTCAATTTCGGTTACGAGGAACAGGTGCTGCATCCGGTCGCGGTGACGATTCCCGCGGACTACGAAGGCGAGTCGGTCGAATTTTCCACGCTGGCGTACTGGAACGTCTGCGACCTGATCTGCATACCGGGCGAACAGCGCCTGAGCATCACCTTGCCGGTGGGAGAGGCCCTGGAAACCGATGCAGCCAATGCCGATCTGTTCGCCGACGCCCGCGAGCAATTGCCGCTCGACGACCACGACATTCGTCCCCTGATCGCGGTGGCGGGCGAGCGCGTCAGCCTCGGATTCGAATCGCCCACCCTGAGTTTCGACGACGTTGCCGACGCCTGGTTCTTCCCCGAACAGCGCCGGGTCATCAAGCCGGGGCCGCTGCGCGATGTTTCGGTACAGGCGAATCTCTTACAGATTACTCACCAGCAGCCACGCCGCATGCTCGATAACCTGGACGAAACGGTCTATGGCGCCTTGGTGCTCGAAGATGCGGCCGGCGAGCGCACGGCCTATGACTTCGTCAATCCGGCAGGCATCGCCGACGCGACGACGTTGGCGCCCATGGCGACCGGTTTTGGGGGCAGCGACAGCGGCCTCGGCGGGCTGCCGCTCTTCATGCTCGGCGCCTTGCTCGGCGGCATGATTCTCAACCTGATGCCGTGCGTGTTCCCGGTGCTGTCAATGAAAGCATTGAGTTTCGTCGCCGCGTCGGGCGAGACCGCCCGTCATCAGCGCAACGAAGGCCTGGCCTATACCGGCGGCATACTCGTCTCCTTCGTATTGCTCGCCTCGGTGCTGATTGCCCTGCGCGCGGCGGGAGAGCAGGTCGGCTGGGCGTTCCAGTTCCAGCAGCCCTGGTTCCTCGCCTTTATCGTATACCTGTTCTTTACCCTCGGCTTGAGCCTGTCCGGCGTGTTCGAGATCGGCACCGGGTTGATGGGAGTCGGCAACGATCTGACTGCGCAAAAAGGCTACAAGGGTTCTTTCTTCACCGGCGTGCTGGCAACCATGGTCGCGACGCCTTGCACCGCGCCGTTCATGGGCCCGGCGCTCGGATTCGCCCTGACCCAGCCCTGGCTCGTGGCGATGCTCGTGTTTCTCTCACTCGGATTCGGCATGGCCTTGCCGATTCTCGTACTGTCCTTTGCGCCCGCGCTGACGAGCTTCCTGCCGCGTCCGGGCGCCTGGATGAACACTTTCAAGCAATTCATGGCCTTCCCGCTCTACGCTTCGGCCGCCTTCTTCCTGTGGGTGCTCGGCAACCAGGTCGGCGTCATGGGCATGTCGCTGGTGCTTGGCGTATGCATCCTGCTGGCGCTGTCGGCTTGGCTGTATCAGCGCCGTCACGTGGTGGGGCCGATCATGCGCACCGCCAATCTCGCGGTCGGCGTAGCCACCCTGTTTCTGGCGGGTTACCTGATGCAGACATCTTTTCTGCAGACCATGGCCCAGGCGGATGCGGATCTGGCGCTGGGTTCAGGAGAGTACGCAAGCGCCGATTTCGAGCCATTCAGCAGCGCCCGGCTGGCCGAGTATCGCGCCGGCGGCACGCCGGTGTTCGTCAACATGACCGCGGACTGGTGCATCACCTGCCTGGTCAACGAACAAAGCAGCCTCGGCACCGAGCGCGTGAAACAGTCCATGGCGGACAACGACATCGTCTACATGAAAGGCGACTGGACCAACGAGGACCCGGAAATCACCGCCGTACTCGAAGAATTCCGGCGGCCTTCGGTGCCCTTGTATGTGCTGTATCCTGGAGATTCGGCGGGCGAACCGGTCATTCTTCCGCAAATTCTGACGCCGGCGATCCTCGACGACGCCTTCAGCGCGATCTGACTCCGACCCGACGAGTAAACGGGTGAGGGGACAACCGGGATGACAAGGATCGCGCGCATTGCGCCAGCCCCGCGCGGCGCCCTGAACGATCCCCATCCAACATGATCGCCCCGCCCGCCTGTCGCGGTCTATTCGATCCGCATCAGGATGACGGAGATGTTGTCCTTGCCGCCGTTGCGGTTGGCGCTGTCGACCAGTTTGGTGATGCAGCGGTCGATATCTTCGCGGCAGTCGTTGAGAATGTCCTTGATTTCCCAGTCGGCGACCATGTTCGTCAGTCCGTCGGAACACATCAACAACAGGTCGCCGCCTTGCAGTTCGTGTTCGAGGCGATCGATCTCGACCGCGTCGTGTATGCCCAGCGCCCGGGTGAGGATATGGTCGATATTGGTCAGCGAGAAATCGTTGTTCGACATCTCGCCCTTGGCGAGCAGGTCGTTGATCAGGCTGTGGTCGCGCGACAATTGCGTCAATTCCCTGTCGCGCAGCAGATACAGGCGCGAGTCTCCCACGCATCCCGCCAGCATGCGCCGGCCTTCGATCCGGGCCGCGACCAGGGTCGTGCTCATGCCGTTATGGCACTTGTTCGCATTGGCGGCGTGGAAGATTCGCCGATTGGCCGCATCGATGGCCCGCAGCAGTTCGTCGAACAAGTCCCCGGCCTCCCCATGGGGTGGGCGATCCGGCCGCAGTTCGGTCAGAATCGAGGTGACCGCCATGCACGATGCGACTTCGCCGGAAGCGCGGCCGCCAAGGCCGTCGGCTAGCACCGCAAGGGCGGCGTCTTCGTCAAAGCCGATGAAGTCCT
>JANQSV010000386.1 GCA_028279115.1 Pseudomonadales bacterium | reverse complement strand
GCGGTTACCGAAAACGATCACGATTACGCCCGACGTGGACAGCGAAAGCGAATTCCTCGAACTGATGCGAAAGCTGATCGCCTCGGGCCGGGAACTGGTCCAGGTGCGTCAGACGAAATTGCCCCCGGACCGCTATCGGAAACGGTTCATGAAGGCGATGGAATTGGCCGCGGGCAGCCGGACCCTGCTGCTGTTCAATAGTCTTCCCGAATATTACGAACTCGAATCGCCGGATTGCGGATTTCACGCCGCGAGCCGCGCCCTCGCCAAACTCGATGGGCGCCCGGCCCCGCCGGGCTGCCTGTTCAGCGCTTCGTGCCATTCGCCGGCGGAACTGCGCCGGGCCGAGATCCTCGGGGCCGATTTCGTGCTGCTCTCTCCGGTGGCCGCGACAGGCAAATACAAAGCCTCGCAATTGCTCGGCTGGACCGGCCTCCGCCGGCTCGCGGACCAGGTCAGCCTGCCCGTATACGCGCTCGGCGGCATGCGCCCCGAACTGGCGCGCGTGGCGCGGGCGCATGGCGCTTTCGGTGTGACTGGGATTCGCGCGTTTTGCTGAGGGTAGTGGCTTCGATCCGTCGCCGTCCTCTGTCATTCCGCGCGAAGCGCAGCTCTCCCCTACAGTCATTCTGCGCGTAGCGAAGCGGAGTGACTCGGGCATCCTTGCCCTCGCCCCTGCGGGGCGGCGCTACGCACCGTCCAAAACGGCAATCCTGCCGTTTTGTCGCGGAATCTCTCGATGACCGCGCCGCACCCGACGAGATTCCGCGACTGCGCCGGAATGGCGGTTCCTTCCGGGTTTCAAGCGCTTCCCGGAAATCAACCGGGACGTCCACTCCGAACCCCTCCCGCAAACCTCCTCCCAAAAACACCGCTTCCGGTGTGATACAAGATTTCTGATATTTGATATAGAGCAGCCGCGACCCTTCCTATGCAAGCGCCAGCGTGACGTTTGACAGGGAAATACATGGGATGGACCCCGGAATCGCCCGGATCCGGAACCAGATCGCCACAGCGGCCACAGCGAATGGTTTCATTGGCGACAACGCCACGCTGGGCTCGGAGAACGAACGCGTAACCTCCGTCCTCGGCAAGATCGCCGCGCACGAATCCCATTCGTCGCAGTTTTACGAACGGGCGAAGGAGGATCGTTGACGCCGATGCGGTCAATATGGACTTTAGTCTTTTGTCACTTCAGTGGGCGCCGTGGCTCGGCGCGGATGTGTTGATTACGAAAGCAATGAATCCAATGGAAGAGAGAGCCGAACCGTTCGATTGGACTCCGCCGGAAAGAGACAGTTACGAATTGCGGGATCCTTATTTTAATGTGCTGGAGCAGTGGGATCCCCCGGACGGTCGATTCGCGCCCCCGTTTTGCCTCGATGAAAACAGACTCTATTTCCCCAAGGTCGATGCGCTTGCCGTGCTCGACCTCGAAAGCGGAATCTTCGGCTATCCGGATCTTGCGAATGTTTTCGAGGAAGGGTATGGATTGCTTATTAGAGAAGGCCGTTACACCAGAAATTGCAAGATGTTCGCGCAAAAGAGGGCAGACGGGTCCGACCAGTATGCTCCTCGTGATCACGCGCTTGTGGACGTCAGGACGGGCGAGGTCGAATCCACATTTTCGCTTGGGATTGGCACCCGGAAAATACTCTTCGACCGGGGCAACAGATTGCTGCGGCAGGAAAACGAAGGAACCTTTCCCACCTACGCGCAAGGTCCGTCTGGAGGACCACGAACCGCTTCAGTGTCATGGATACCCTAACTGGGGAGATTCTGCTGGAGCGGGCGCTGGAAATCGGCGAAAGAGGCGGGTTGCGGCAGAAAATGTTTTGCGACGACGAAACGCCAGTGGCCGTGGTCGAGGAGGACGACCGTTTCCACTTGTTTGATCCGTGCGGCGGCCGGGTCGCGGCGCTGATCAAGGACGGCTACGAACTTACGCCCCCGCACACCAAAAACTGCAAGGCGCTGGCGAGCCGGACTTCCGCGGACGACCCGGCGCAACTCGAATACACCCTTTACGACATCGCCGCCGCCGTCGTCGAATCCGAATTCGTCTCCCCCGCGCCCGCCCGGAACATACTCTTCGCTGGCGGTTCCCGCTGGCTGCGGCAACTCGCGCAAGACCCCGCCGCGGTGCTGCGCGAGGCCGAACTCGACGTTCCCGGCGGCGCGCTGATCGAGGAAATGCAATGCGACGCCGACACGCCCCG
>JANQSV010000361.1 GCA_028279115.1 Pseudomonadales bacterium | reverse complement strand
ATCCTGATCTGGGGATACTGGAAGAAATGGCTGCTGCCGAACCGCGACATGGCCTTGCCCGTTATCGCATTCACCGTCGTCAATCTGCTCGTCGTATTGGCGTTCCTGCTCGTGACGCGCTATCTGACCAGCCGCTACGCGATGGTGTTCAGCCTCGGGCTGGCACTGGCCGCGCCTTTCACGGCCCGCGAGATGCTCGCCCGGATGGCGCCGGGAACCCGGCTTGCGGCTGGAAACCGGCTTGCGCCCGGGCTGCTCGTGTTGTTCTTCGTGTTTTCGGCGGTGGATTCCTATTACACTTTCGGGCGCTCGAAGTCCTATGTCGGGGACGCGGTGGAGTGGCTGAACGACAATAGCGGCGAGACGGCGCAACTGCTGACCAACAATCGGGCGGTCGCGTATTACAGCGGCATGGTCGCGGAATACGATCAGGTCCAGCCGCGCCCGACCCGGCAGCAAGTTCTCGCCATGGCTCCGGGAGACCTTGTCGTAGTGGAAACTTCCGCCGCCATCGGGCAATTGCTCGCACAGCCGGATATCGCCGAATTGCTGGAGCCGGCAATCACGTTACCGAACGCGCAAGAACCCCGAATGCGAATCTATCGACGATTGTAGGGGCGAGGGCAAGCGCCAGCTTTGTGTGCAGAGCCCGAGCGACGCCGAGCTGCGCTCGGCGACTGGATCGAGGCATGCCTCGCCCGTGCGTGTGACAGCTACCAAGATTCAATGCGGGCGACGAGGAGGTTTTCGAGGGGAACTCAGGGGCCACCCGTGTCTGGGGTGGGTGTCCCATAGGAACTCAGGGGCCACCCGTGTCTGGGGTGGGTGTCCCATAGGACCATAGGATGATGGGATGCCCTTGATTGTTGTGTATAATTTCCATACTTTATACACATAAACGAAGCAGCGCCGGAGGCAGCAATGAGAACCAATATCGACATAGACAATAAGCTGATGAACGAAGCAATCAAGCTCAGCGGTCTGAAAACAAAAAAAGAAACCGTGGAGCTCGGCCTGAAAACCCTCGTCAGGTTGAAGAAACAGGAAGGCATTAAACATTTTCGCGGACAACTGGAATGGACCGGGAATCTCGATGATATGAGAACATCCGTATGATCCTGGTGGACTCAAGCGTTTGGATTGACTATTTCACCGGCGCAGACAGCCAACAGGCAGACACGCTCGACAAGACGCTCGGAGTGGAGCCTGTCGCAGCGGGCGACCTTATCTTGACCGAGGTTCTTCAGGGTTTCAGAAACGACAGGGATTATTACAAGGCAAAAGCCCTGTTTGATACGGTGACCGTCTTCGAGATGCTGGGGCGGGAAATGGCGCTGGCAAGCGCTGAGAATTTTCGTTTTCTGCGTAAACAAGGAATCACAATACGTAAAACAGCCGACGTGATTATCGCCACTTTCTGTATCGAGCGACGGATTCCCCTCCTTTTTTCAGACAAGGATTTCAAGCCGTTCGTGGAACGCCTGGGATTGACTGAAGTAGCGCAAATACCGTAGACCGGTCTTGGGGATTGTCTAACAAAGGCATGGGGCTCGGCTCGATGGGTGTCCCATGTGTGCGTTTTTCTTTGAGAAATAGACGGTACTGCCACTCAGTCTAATTGTTTCCGTACAATTCTCTAATGGCGGACACGACCGGGGCATTTGGGTCAGCCCCAGCGTTGATCAGCATCTGTTCCATTTCAGGGTCGCCGAATTGCAAGGCGGACATTAGCGCCTGCACTCCCGATGCCCCGGTAGCATCCGCTCCCAATCGCAGCAATTCCGCTACCGCATCCGTATGCCCGCCCATTGCCGCGCTTTTCAGCGCCGTAGCTCCCTGAAATTCCGGTGCGGAATATTCCAAATCCGCGCCGGCGGCAACCAGGGCTCGAATCGCCTCTATACTTCCGCTGCTGGCAGCTCTTTGAAGTGGACTGTCTTTGAATTCAGGTGTGATTGCGTTAACGTCACTTCCGGCATTCAGCAGCGCTTGAATAATTTCCACGTTCCCATGACGAGCGGCGTTATGGAGTGGAGAAGTCGTGCCATCAACAGGCATTGCGTTTACATCCGCCCCGGAAGCAATATATGCGAGCACTGTTGGTAAATCATTCGAGCCGGTAGCTACCAGAATGTCCGTGTACTCGTTTGCGATCCATTCTTCATACATGGCTTCCCGTTCAAGCTTGCGCTTTTCCATGTTTTGCTCATGGTTGGCACGGGCTAAATCAAGCTGTTCACTTGAAAGTACTTGCTTGAAACGTTCCTCAAGTTCCTGGTACGATATCGTGTTTTCATTGTATCCATCGCCGCCGATTCGCTCATTTCCGAGCAGATGAGCCAATTCCAGATTGTGGGCATCATGCGAAACGATCATGTCCTTTACCCGCCGCTTGTCCAATTCGGACAAATCCAGGCCGGATACGAAGTCCGCCCAGTCCTCGATGAATCGCTCTTCGCCTAGAGCGTAGGAATCGAACGAGGCCTCGGCTTGCGCAAGAACTTCCGCAGAGGTGGGAAGGTTGTACAGCCCTGCGCTGAATATATCATCCGAATCTGGCGCTTTCGCTCCCGCCTCACGCATTCCTTCGCTGGCTCCTCCCAGTCTGGCCTCGCTGTTTGACAAAGGAATTCCATCGAGCAGACTTTGCGAATGGTCGTCATGCGCCGCTTGAAGAGCGGGCGTAGGGCTTCCGGGTTCTTCTCCAGTCCGCTGCTGAACCGGAACCAGTTGATGGAATGGGCGAACCAGCACCAGTACGACAGCCGCCATGGTGCAGACCGACAACCCCCAAAACAACTTTTCCTTGATCATTTTCAATGGCCTAATCCTATATCGAGGATTCTACAAAGCGTCCGCAGGCAAGGCAAATCGCCTGATGTAGCAACAACCCCCCGGAATCCGGGGGGCGTCTGCTTTCTTCAACAGGAATAGTGGAAAACGAAGTCGTTGACAGTCTCCGGCTTGGAGGTAGTTGGATCAGTTAGCACCAGGACGAGGACGGTCACCGCCAAAACGGCGGTGGCGAGTAGTAGTTTGAATCCTTGCTTCATCGTTTCGACTCCAAAACTGGTTCACATTTCCCATAATTTCTGAATGCGGCTCATGAAGTTTGAGCTATCAAGAGCCGCAATTCATGTCAATCTGTCAAATCCTCTTCCCCTTCTTCCAATCGTTTAAGAGCAGCCAGAAGATTGTCAAGTTCGCCGGGATCGTTATCAATGTCATCTTCGAACACGTCATCGATCAGTTCGGTCTCGCGGTCCATTGCATCCTCGCGTTCGTTCTCATCCTCGTCTTCATTGTGGTCGTCTTCGTCGTCATCTTCAGCTTGACGCGCTGCCTCTTCTTCAGCTCTGCGGGCTGCTTCCGCTTCAGCCCTCTCCCTCTCTCTCCCTTGAATTGTATTCGCTATTACATATTCCCAACTCTGCGGTCGCAAGTGACGCAGCAGACAAAACACTTCCCCTGTATGTGGTTTCGGCGGAAGATATTGCATCGTTGTACGTTTTAAGGGCATCTTCTCTGTCCACATCGTAAAACGGATTGGTTTCACGATCCTCTGGCGATTGAATTGCTGTTTCCAGGGCTATATCCGCGGCCCTTTCAGAGATTTATTTCGCAGACTCGGCTAACCTGGATAACACATCGTAAATGTTCTGAGCTCCATTTCTGCATACCCTTTCTTCGGAATCCCTGGCTCCACCGACATCTGCACTCCAAGCATGAAGTGGACTGCCAAAATATGGAAACACAAGCACCAAGAGCACCATGGTGCAGACCAAGGGGATTATTGCCATAGTAAGAGATTTTGCGTTCTTGATCACTGAATTTCTCCTTGAATTTGCATTGAAAGAAAAAGAACGCAAGAGAGGGTAGAAAAACGCGGCCTGTCAACCCTTAATCCCAAGATTAATTGAAGCATTTGCAACAAATTGTGACGGATTTGCGGCGGAAATACGCCTCAGGCGGATGAGGCGTTCGAATGAGTGAAAAACTGCCTAAGATATGCTGTCTGGAGTCCTGCTCGGGATGGAGGGGATGTCGAACAGAGTTAGAAAGCGCCGCTCCTACAAACTTTCGTTGCCGTATTCGCGTTTCTCATCGCTCGCGAAGGTGACAGCCACCCGAATTTGATCCAAAGCACAAGGCGATGTCGCTTATGCCACCTCCGCAGCGACTTTCAGCTAATCTATACTCGCCCCGGCATTGATCAGAAACCATTCCATTTCCTGATATCCGTTACGGATTGCGTATGCAAGCGCATTGCTTCCTGCCTCTCCAGTTGCATCTGCTCCCAAAGTGAGCAATGTGGCAACAGCATCTGTATGACCATTTCCGGCTGCTTCGGTCAATGCCGTAAACCCAACAAATTCAGGAGGGTAGAATTCCATGTCCGCTCCGGCAACGACCAATTCATTGATGATAAGAGTATTTCCGATTCTTGCGGCTTCAATCAGCGGACTTACATTGTATGTATTAGTTGGCCAGTTTACGTCCGCGCCAGCTTCAATCAGAGCCTGCGCCATTTCAGCATTGTTGCGCCGAATCGCGTTATGTAGAGGACTAGTTCCCCCATCAATGGGACGTGTATTGACATCTATTCCAGAAGCGATATAGGCCCGAACAGTATTCAAATCATTAAGACTGGAATACATGAGTATGTCTGTGGTTCCACTTTCAATAAGCGTTTGTGCAGTGGCATTGGTCTCGGTTTCGAAATCTTCCAGAATTTTTCTTTGATTAGCTCGAAACAATTCCATTTGTTCCGCCGAAAGAACCAAAGATACCCTTTCTTCTAAATCTTGAGGCTTTAAAAAGGCACCCCTTCTTTCATTTGCAGTAATCAATCCATTTCTGGCTTGCTCCAGTAGTTCCATGTTGTAAGCCGTGTAACCTGTAATTATCTCCTTTAGCTGGGATTTTTCAACTTCTGTCAAATCAAGAGCAGAAACAAAATCACTCCACTCTTTCTCGAAAGCGGTATCCGCATAGGCTATAGCATCGAACCCGTAGGTTTCTATTTGTCGGCTCTCAACTTGTTCGGAATCATTTACACCTGGTAGAGTTCGAGTGGAGGCCGGTAGAACTTCCTGTGAGTCGACTGATGGCACTTCTCCGGCGGCTAGTGGTCTATCAGCTATTTTATTGTTTAAGAATTCATTCCCGATACTGTCAGCCGTTTCTGAGGTGTCAGATTCGTCATCGTGAAACGAAGATAGCAGGAAGATCGCCACTACTAGCACTATGCTTCCTAAGAGAGCAGAAAATATCAATAATCTATTGGTCATTGCAAACCTCGCAGTTGAAATACTGTATCTAGGCATATTAACACGATGAAGAGCTATACTTCCGCCTCTCCTTCGAGCTCATCGATAAAATTCTGAAGGCCATCTTCAAGATCTTCCATTTCGTCCCGAAGGTCATCCTCATATTCTTCTCGCTCTTCGAGGGCATCCAAAATTTCATCTATAATAGACTCGTCTGTACCGTTCTCATATCTTGATTCCTCATCGTCATCTTCGTTTTTCTCATCTTCTTCATCATCGCCGTCATCAGGGTTTCTAAGATAGTAGGAAGTCATACAATTTAGTTCTGCATTTATTCTAAATCCATCCGCAGCGTTTATGTTGCCCCGCATGGCATTGAACGCATTCATCGTTCTTTGATCAGCGAGCCAGTCGAGAAATTCTTCTGCCGAATCGCGAAGTGCATCAGTTACTTCTGATAAATCTTCAAGTTGATCCGCTAGATTTCTATACTTCGGATATCTTTGTGAAATGGCACCTGCCATGTGAGCATTTAGTTCAGCGGAAAATGCAGTGAAATTATTTACTGATGCAGAAATCGTTCGTTGACGATTAAATGTATTTTTACTCGTGGTAAATGCAGCGACCTCCGTGTCAATTACTCCATTGTACTTTGTGGCGGCGGTATCCATACATTGCCCATACTCGGTATCATAGTCCGCCAATTCACTTGGATTTATTGTGCGGTATGTGTATTCCCAGTTGTCCCAAGGATTGGTATTCGAAAGTGCCTCAATAAGCACCAAAAACAAAGCTCCAATGAGAATTGGAAAACAACGAGAAAATGTAAATAAGGCGGGTATACGCGCTGGCGCTGGGCTACGAAGATCTGAACGACCACGACGAGTTGCGTTCGGACCCGGCGCTGCAAACGGCGGTGGACGCCGGCGAACCGCTGGCCGGCGCTTCCACGCTGTGCCGGTTCGAGCAACGGATGAGCCGGGAAGACGCGGTGCGGCTGCACGAGGCGCTGGTGGAGGCGTTCATCGCGTCTTTCGAGCGTCCGCCGCGCCGCCTGGTGCTGGACTTCAACGCCACCGACGATCCGGTGCATGGCATGCGGGAGGGCCGTTTCTTCCACGGCTCACGACCGCTACTGCTTTCTGCCCCTGTACATGTTCTGCGGCGACCGGCTACTGGTGGCGTACCTGCGCCCGGGCAGGCGAAGTCCGTCCTGGAACTGGCGGCCCTGGTGCACGAGGCGAGCGGCAAGAAGGTGCGCGTGTTCGACGCGTTCCCCTACGCCGCCCAGTCCTGGCGTCGACGGCTCCGGCGGGTGATCGTCAAGGCCGAGTATTCCAGGCGCGGCGCGAACCCGCGCTATATCGTCTCCAGCCTGAAGGGTGCGCCGCAATGGCTGTACGACCGGGTGTATTGCGCCCGCGGCGACATGGGGAACCGGATCAAGGAACAGCAACTCGACCTGTTCGCCGACCGCGCGAGTTGCCACGCGTGGTGGCCGAACCAGTACCGGCTGCTGCTTTCCGCCCTGGCCTGCACGCTGTGTCAGTGCTGGTTGAAAAATACCCAACAGTGCTGAAGTAAAAGTACCCAGTTTGAAGATCCTGTTTTCGGTTCCGGGGGGGCATGCCCCCCGGAACCGGGCTCGGTCAAAATCGCCACCTGGACGCAAACCGACGGAGGTGATTGTCCGGTGGTCAAACTGAGGTTGATCGTCATGATTCACGATTTGAGGAGACAGGGCCTGTCGATCAGCGCGGTCGCGCGCAAGACCGGCCTGAACCGCAAGGCGGTTCGCAAGTATCTGGATGCGGGGCTTGAGGCGCCGGCCTACGGATCGCGGGCGCCGCGGCCGGGAACTAAATTTCACCGCCATATTCGCGTTTCTCATAGACAGTTTCAATTTTTTGACCGTTCCATACGTAGCAGAGGCGTCGCTCCTGGCGCGCGTTGGAGAGCAATGGGGGCCGAAAGACGGCGACGCATTCGCCACCCGCGCGGCGGACGCTGTCATAGGCGATTCCGTTTGACCCGGTCTCACGCAACGTTCGCGCCAGAGACTGCCCCGCGGCGTAATTGTCGTTGTGGTAGACGAGTGGCCGGGCGTCCTTTCGGTCGCGCAGATCGTGCAGGTTTCCGTCGAGATCGACCAGATAGACGCGCATGTCCAGTTCAATGTGTTTTTGGGCAGTCGCTCTCAAGAACTGTTCTCGATGATATCTGGTCTCTGCAATGGCCGTGTCCAGGCCATTCGCGGCATAGCAAACACCGTAAGAGCCATCAGAGAACCGGCTGCCGTCGGGGTTCAAATGGGTGAAGGCCGCCATGATTACGGTGGTCCCCGGCCCGCTGACACGATTCTCCGGCGGGACGAGTTCGATATCGCCGGCCTCGTCGCGAAGCCTGGGATTCGTCAGCGCGTCCAGTTCGAAGATTGCTTCGAGGTCGTCCGGGTCGGTGACCCGCTCGAAGAGCTGAATCGGCGGAAACCGGCTTGGGACGATTCGCCAGCAAGGCTTCCATTCGATGCGGGCGACCGGCAAGGTCATCCCCAGCCGCCCCTTTGTGCGTCGAGGTATTGCCGCACGATGTAGAGGTCCGCTACCTGGCCTGAGAGCATCCGGTCGAGAGCCGACCTGCCGGCGAACGGCGGCGCCGCGTTCGGACGCTTCACCCATTCGTCGGCTGCCTGTTCGCTGGGGAGCAGAAGCTGCAGCGCCTTGTAGATTCCCACGATATAGGAAATGCGCTCAAGCGTATCTTTCGGCAGTACGGCGTTCGCATCCTTCTTCCACTTGAAGAAGGTGGAACGGGCTGTCTGGCCGAGCAAGGTCATCTGTTCCTCGACCGAGAGGCTCCATAGCTCCGCTATGCGGAAGAAAGTGCGCAACGCCGGGCCGGAAAGGCCTCTGCGGTCAAATGCGGTTGCCGGACGTACTTGTGTAGCCATGAC
>JANQSV010000338.1 GCA_028279115.1 Pseudomonadales bacterium | reverse complement strand
GGGAGACCAGGATGGTGTCCGGCCGCAACGCTTTTTCCACGGTTTCCGGCGAAATCAGCCCGTTGCTGTCCGGGTCGAGATAAGTCACTTCATAGCCTTCCCGCTCGAGTTGCCGGCAACTGTCGAGCACGGCCTTGTGCTCGATCTTGGAAGTGACGATGTGCTTGCCCTTGCGATGGTAGAAATGCGCGGCGCCCTTGATCGCGAGGTTGTCAGCCTCGGTGGCGCCCGAAGTCCAGACGATCTCGCGCGGATCGCAGTTGATCAGATCGGCGACGTTGCGGCGCGCGTCCTCCACCGCTTCCTCGGCCTTCCAGCCGAATTGATGCGAGCGGGATGCGGGATTGCCGAAATTCGATTCGATCGTGAGGCATTCCGCCATCGCCGTGGCCACCCTGGGGTCGACCGGCGTGGTAGCCGCATAATCGAGATAAATTGGAAGTTGCATATTTTACTCCGCGATAAATCCAACTACACCGAGGTAGCCGATATGCGCATTTCGTTCATGTCGCCGGCTACCAGTTTCCTGTCCTGGTGGCCGGCGATGCGGCGCACGTCGCGCCTTGAGACCAGGTCCGCAAGGCTGACGCCTTGCAGGAAGCCGAGAATCTGTTCGCTCAAGTCCTCCCAGAGGTAATGAGTCAGACAGGTTTCGCCGCCCTGGCAGTCTCCGGAGCCCCGGCAGCGGGTCGTATCGACCGACTCGTCGACTGCGCCGATAATCTCGGCGACGTATATCGACTCGGAATCCCGGTCGAGTTCATAGCCGCCGCCGGGACCGCGCACGCTATGGACGAGTTCGGCCCGGCGCAATTTCGCGAACAGTTGTTCCAGGTAGGCCAGTGAAATTTCCTGGCGCCGCGATATGTCGGCCAGACTCACCGGACCCTGGCCGTCATGCAAAGCCAAGTCCAGCATGGCGGTCACGGCATATCGTCCCCTGGTCGTCAACTGCATGGCGAAACCCGCTGTCAAACGAATATCGGGGCAATTATCAAATAACCAACTATTTCAGTCAAGTATTGTTTGCGGCTTTGACCAAGGAAATTCGTTGCCGCAGTGTGTCGCATTGCGATACGATTATGGAATGAGAATTCGCCATAAGGCGCTACGGCGATTCTGGACATCTGATGGAAGCGTCAGAACCGGACTTGACGCTGCCATGCCGCCTCACATCAGGCTTGTACTGACTGTGCTTTCGCAATCTGACGGGCCTGAAGGCATGCGCGGCAACCCGGGATGGGGCCTGCATCGGCTCAGGGGCGATCTGGCCGGATTCTGGAGTGTGCGCATAACCGGGAATTGGCGGATCATCTTCCGCTTCGAGAACAGAGAAGCAGTTGACTGAAGTCATCAATTCTTCCACTCGACTTCGGGAAAAAGGATTCGTAACTTTGGATGGGCCCGCTTACCGCCCAGATTATGACATTTTTCGAGAGGCGCGGCAGAGCTGCGCTCATTCACCAAACGGGTCGGGAAGTCCGTTTACGATGGCGACAGTTTCTACGCTGACATGGATTATGCGCTCTATCGCGGCAACAAGATCGCGGGGATCGTCGAACCAGGCATTGGGGTCATTGACAATGCCGCTGTGCTTGTCGGTTTTGATGTGGTAGCGGTCAATAAACCAGCCGAGGGGTGTGCGTCCGTTGACTTCGTATTGATGGGCGTGCGCCGGTATGCCCGCGAGAGTTACCGAGTTGTTGATTTTCAGTCGGTCGCCCTCGGCGGCATCCGTCATCAGCTTCATTCTTGACGCTCCAAGCAAGAAGTCCTCCGGTGTCGGCGATTTCCCGTTGGTTGTAATGATTTCGAGTGGGTACCGCTCACAGGTCTCGTAGTTCAGGTGGAGGTCTGCAAGTTTTGCTCCCGCTTTGGCGAAAGCGTGAAAGTCCGGCGCCATGGGAACGCGAGGCAATTCCTTTGTCAGATCGTTGGCGAAGCGTTCGCGGTACTGCGGCGCGTGAAGAACACCGTAAACGTAGTCGAAGATTTCATCCTTGCGGATTTCATCGTCCCCATAGTGTGATCGAAACTCCGCCAGAGCCGAGTCGGTTATGTTGTCGATGGGGGTTGGTTCGGTGTCAGCATCGTCAAAAATACCCCCTGTGGGCGGAGTAGATACAACGGAGAAAGCACTGTCCAAACTCAAGGAAGTGGAGGTCGGACATGCGGTCGGCGACAAGGATGGAGAATGGCCTAGTAGCGCCCTTTCCCGGAGTGCAGATGACGCGATTCGCACCTCGTACCGAAAGCGTGGAAAGCACTGGCCCTTCGACACCAGTTCCAGATCCGGCATCGTATTGACTATCAGTGCCGAGAATGACTTGGTCGAGCCGACTCCCGGCACGCAAATTGCGCGATTCAGTGAACAAGTCTCTCTCTCTCTCTCTCTCTCTCTCTCTCTCTCTCTCTCTCTCAGCAAATAATGTGCCAGATTCAAGACCAGCTATGGGAAAAATTCGATCCTGTTGATACTTACTGTTCGCTAATACATATTCGACAAAGCAGTGCTGTTTGATGAAGGGGCGATACTGCGTCGTCAGAATTTTTGCCTCAGAAAAAGCAGCGTGCTTGCCCCGCCCAAGATTATCCTTGAGATTACTATCCCACCGCAGGTCGGAGGAAAAGGCATCAACGATTTGGTCCAGGGTGTAATCGCGATGGTTCTCTCTGACTTCCATGGCTCCCATGTATTCGTCCACCATGCGAATCGCGTTTTCAGCGCAGGCTGAACGAGAGAAGTTGTATGTGTAAACATCACGGCTAGTTTTGTACCCATTGCTAAACAACCGAAAGATCGCGTCGTCAGACTTGTTGGCCTTGGCCGCTTTCGTTGCCACTGGGAAAAGTTGCTCAAACTCCTCATCGCGTTGGCCAATCCAGTCGTGGTGCCGATCTGGGGCAATCTCCTCCCAATCCTCAATGCCGGTGACTGAACCCCAATCGCGCAACATCTTGAGCTTGTCTTCACGGGAGAGGTAGTCACCGATGTCGCGATAAAGAATGCGACAGCCTTTGTATGCCGTGTTCGGATTCTTCGCAAGGATCGCGATGGCAACAGGGGCGCGGGAGCCCTGACCGAAGGCATTGTCGCCTTCCGCGCGTCGGCGTTTTCCCGATGTTCTGGCGTTGCCCCGAAGATTCAAGACATAAATCGAAGTGAATTCCTCGTTCAGACAGGCTCGGACGCCGGAATCCACATTGCCATCGACCCATGAACCGTTAGTAACGAAGGTCACAATGCCCCGATCACCGATGCGATCCGAAGCCCATCGGATCGCCATTTTGTAAGTATCGTAGAGATTCCGTTTTAGAGTCGCTGATGATCGCGCCGCATAGGTTGAAGCGATTCGAGCCTCAAGTTCCGGATAATCGACATTGGGATTTTCATCTGCGGAACTACCCTGACCGGCCGACCACGGCGGATTGCCGACGATAACTTGTATTGAGGATTCCTGCTGACGTATCGCACGAGTACTGTTGTCAGGTAACCAATCATGAGGGAAGATGCGATTAGTAGTCAGGTTGAAAGTATCAGCGAGTACGATCCCATTGAAAGGTTCGTAGTCGGATTCGGAGCGTCCTCGAAAGGCTTCCTCGATATGAATGGCAGCGATGTAGTATGCGAGCAGCACGAGTTCATTCGCATGGAGTTCAGTTCGATACTTCCGCAGCAAGTCTTCATCTCGAATCAGGGCAGATTGCAGCAGTCGCACCAAAAAGATGCCTGTTCCCGTAAATGGGTCGAGCACATGCACATCCTGATCTGAGAGGCTGCGGTCAAATTCATTTTTTAGGACAGCATCGGCGCTGTGCAAAATAAAATCGACTATTTCGATCGGGGTGTAGACTATGCCAAGCCTCTCCGCATCTTTTTTAATTGCTGTCGCAAAGAAGTTCTCGTATAGTTCCATCAGCACACGCTGGCGAGCTTCCGGATTGTCCAATCCCCGCGCGCGCATTCGCACACTTTCGTAAAACCCTTTCAAATCGCGAACCTCGTTCTCCAGCCCAAACTCGGTAAAATCGTTCCGCAGCCGATCAAGCGCCCGCGCCACAGGATTTCCGGTGGCGAAGTCGTAATCTTCGAATAGCGATTCGAATACCGGTTCGGTAATGATATGCTGAGTCATCATGTCGATGGCATTGTCGAAAGTCAGAGAATCATTGATCGAAGTCTTGAGTTCGTTGTGGAAGTCTTTGAACCACTCTCTGAGGTCACGATTTTTATTATTCTCAAGCAACATTCGAATGCGAAGCACCAGCCGGGCATAAATTTCCGCAACGTCTTTCGCCCAGGACTCCCAGTATTTTCTGTCGCCACACTTGTCGACGATTTTCGCGTAGATGGCATCAGCAGGAATATCCAGTGGTGGCAGCTTCAGCGGGGTGTCTGGATCGATTCCATCATGAATGATGATACGTTCGGGTTTAGCCTTGTTCAGGTCAATCTGATTGATTTCGATATCAAATCGGTCATCGTGTGCGCGAAGCGCGCGCAGCACCGACCACACTGTGGAGAAGTACTCGTTCTTGTCCAAAGCCTTGTCGGGTTCTATGTCGGGCGGAACTGCGACCGGCAGAATGATATATCCGTAGTCTTTTCCATCAGACTTTCGCATCGTTCGTCCGACAGCCTGCACGATATCTACATGACTGCTGCGAGACTCCATGAAAATGACCGCGTCGAGAGCCGGTACGTCAATTCCTTCGGACAGGCAGCGGGCATTGGTGAGGATATGGGACTTGTCCCTGGCATCATGCTTGAGCCAGTCGATTTCGCGCTTGCGGTTCAGTGCGTTCTGCTGGCCGTCCACATGTCTGGCTTCGCAATGAAGATGACCGACTTTGTTATCGTCCGGCAGGGATTGGAGTTGCCTATCGATTTCCGGCCCCCAGTGACGGGCGAGGCGCTTGGAAGACAAAACGCGATTGACGAACGCGATTGCGCGACGGAGTGGACGAACTTGGTGTTGAGAACGATCACGGTTTTCCGGGTTTTGCATGGCCCGCCAAACGCCGATCATTTTCGTAACGTCGTTTATCGACAACTCGGTCGACAGGCCCTCGGATTGCGCGGCGGGTATTTCGGAAATCGTGAGAATTACCACCTTGTAATCTGAAAGAAGATTGCTTTCGACGGCGGTGGAAAAGGGAAGCCGGTGAAATTCGGGGCCGTATTTCGAGGGGTCGTCCATCGAAAATACATCGATACGATGCGACGAGGCCTTTTTCTTCGAATTTTCAGTGTAAAGCCGCGGGGTTGCAGTCATATACAGCCGCTTTCGAGCGCGAATTCGATGCTGATCGTGAACGAGCAGGAAGTGTGATGTCTCATCGTCGGGCCGGTCGATACCGGTTGTGCGGTGGGCCTCATCGCATAGCACAAGATCAAATTCCGGAGCGCCGATGTCTTGCGCGCGCTCAACTAGCGGAAGAGAGTGATAGGTGCTGAATACGACGGACATTTCTTCTGTACTTTCCGTAGCAAGTGCCGCAGAGATTTTGTCGGGATCCGTAGTAACGGGAATCTCAAGCTCTTGCAGGGTGGCGTCCTCGTCGGTTCGACCGGCGCGGGTGTCGGAACAGATGCCAATGTAGCTATGATTGATGGATTTCTGTTCCGCCCATTCGCGCATGGTTTGCTGGAACAGTGAGATTGACGGAACCAGGAAAAGTACCCGGCCGCCGGCGCCAACCAATTCCTCGGCTATGCGAAGTGACGTAAAGGTCTTTCCAGTGCCGCAGGCCATTATGAGTTTGCCGCGGTCATTTTCGGAGAAACCGGTCAGAACATCGTCGAGCGCCTCTTTCTGGTGATCGCGTAGTTTGAAGATTATTGGGCGGTAATCCAGCGATTCCGGTTCGTCCAGCATGAGATCGGGCCAACTGATGGGTCGGCTGGCGAGGTCGTTGAAATGCAGAACGCTGCATGGAGGATTCTGGTCTTCGATGGTCTTGGCAACATTCGTTCCCCACTCAGCGCCGGTGTCTATGATCATGCGGGCTGTGAAGGGATTGCGGGACGACGCCGCGAGAAATGAGTCCACGGCGGACTTTTTGATCGTTGTGGTCGGTGAATGGAACTTGCACTGAATCGCGCAGTATCCGCCGTCACGCTCTTCGGCTACGAGATCGATGCCGATGTCTCGTCCATCATGGCCATCGCGGTCACGAGCCCAGTCCGGCCAAAGATGTACATCACTGAATCTCGTCCTGTAGACCGGGTCCTGTTCCAGATAGGTTTTCATGAGTCGCTCGAATTGGCGACCTTTTGCGAATAGCGAGTTCGCGTTGCTTTCAATCTGATCAAGCACTCGCTGGAAGGCGATCATTGGAAGCGTTTCCTTGTCTGAATAGTTGTGAGCGCGATGCCTCCTGTGGGGCGGGTATATTACCTCATGTGCGGACGTAGACTACCGTGCTTGCAGCGCGGTTTGTTCCAGATTGGCCTTTGCCTCCAATTTCGGGGAAAACCCATGCTTTCGGGATCAGCCAACGGATTATCTTCAACAAGCGATTCCAGACGCTCGCGCCAGTCGTTTCCCGGCGATACGATAGTTAGCAGAAATTCGAGTGCCGCAAGGGTACAGTAAATCCTTTTGGGGTCCGTGCCTGCAAGGGAATCGGCGAGTTCAGCAGGTCGATTTGGCATCGACATGGTGACCGTAAAGCGCTTGTTCCAAAGTCGGCCATGGTGGGCGCAGATGTTACGGACGTAGCTGATGTGGTGGCAAAACGAAGTAAATGTCACTTCGCTTAGCCCCAGGGGTTGAGCGATAGCCTTGCGATCAGCGCGAAACTTCAAGTTCCTAATCCATTTGGATAATTGACCAAGCGAGATCGTTTCAGCAGCCATCCAGATCGGCGGCAACTTGGGGGAGGCATACTTGCCGCGATAGTGTTCGGCAAAAGTAGCGCGTGATCGGTTGAATTCGACTGTCAACTTCGCCACGGCCTCATTGTGGCGGTCCCGACGAGCGTAGAGATGTGGATTCAGATACCCGTGTGGTCCGTGCCGCATCGCCATGTGGTGAGCCCACAGTCCGCGGAATGCCACTTCGACCTGCCCGATGGCGTCGAGCACCAGCAGCCGAAGTCTACGATCGAACCTGTAAATCGACAGCACGTCTTCAAGCGTGGTATTCGCTCGAAACGCATGATCGCCCCTTGCGTCAGCGGGAACTTCGAACGGCAGCCAATATGCCCGAAGCCGGTAGTAGGAGAGGAAACCAAGACTGTGTCGAGCAACCGAGTCGTCACGTATCACCATGCCCCGGCGCTTCAGTAGCGCAACTTGATCGCTGATTGAGAGGGCAGGCTTTCTGAACTTCACTACTGCTTCCCTGCAACTGAAACGTGCTTCCCGAAAACAAGTAACCCGCCGGGGTGCGCAGTGCGGAGATCAATCTCCGTCCGAGGCGTGGCGGGTTTTGTTGAGAGAAAGTATAGCGCCAAACCCTGCCGGCGCAAAGCATTTCTGCGGAATCTAGCGTGGACTGGACAAAATGGGTTATTCGGCGGCGATGGTGGAGGGGGCCTTGCCGAGGTTGGGAGGGACGGAGAAGCTGGCTGACCTGGCGATCATGGCGATGATCGCCAGGTGGTGGATGCTGTGGGTGATGAGGCCCATCAATTCGCGGTCGAGAGTGCTTGCCGCGACGGTGGGCTCGCCGTTGTAGTGGACGAGTTCCCGAACCGAAATTCCGGCGCCGCAGATGCCCGGATCGAGAGCTTCGAAGCGGGCGCGGGTTTTCGCCAGGACGCCCGCGGCCAATCGCGCATCGGTCTCCATGCCGGCGCCGCGCTTGCGGTCATCGTAATCGATGCAGCCCGCTCCGAGACCGTTGAAGAAGCATTGATATCGATCCACGATATGGCGCACATGAGCGCCGATGGAGGAATTCCCGTTCCCGCAGCTGGCGAAGATCTCGCCCGGCATGCCGTCGAGCAATTCGCCGCACTGATCGACGCAATCGATGCAGCCGTCTATCAAGCGCCCTGTCCTGCCGCTGGAATCGGCGCGGTCGCTCATCGGACGACGCCCTCAGATCCTTTTCGCCAGCGCAACCAGGCCCCGGAAAAAATCGAGAGGAGTCTCGTGTTTGTAATCGGTGAACTCTCCGGCGTCCATGAACATGCCGTGTTCCTTGCAAACTTCATAACGCAGATGCGGCTGTATCGGGTCCGCTACATGTTGCATCGGCTTGCCGCAGCGCGGGCAGTTGATTTCGCGCACAAGGTCGTAGCTTTCGCCGACTTCCGGGTCTCCCGAATCGACGAAATCCGTCATCCAGTGATCTTTCAATTGCTCGGCTTCGCCGTGGTCGAACCACAGGCCTTGACAACTTTCGCACTTGTCGATGATTACGCGACCATGGAGGATTTCTATCTTTATTTCCTTCATCGGCGAATTGCACTTGGGACATTCCATCCGGTTCTCCTCGGGTTTTGATATGGCGCGCGGCTTGAGCGGTCGGCGTCATTCTAAAAGATAATCCCGCGCATGACTATGCCGATTGCCGGGCCGCCTTGCGACCGTACGCCGAAGCCGGAATCGATTTCGAAAATCAGTAGCTGTAGCGGCCCGAACGCGCGCCGAGCACGACTGGATCGATATCGCCCCCGGCGCAAAGCAAGAGGTCGGATTTGCTGAAAGTGCGCACGAGGTCGGCGCGGTCGCCGCCGGAAGATTCGTCCCCCAGTCCGTTCAGGATCACAGTGACATTTTCGTTCGCGGGCAACTCGCGCAAGCTGGCGCCATATTCGCACATCGCCCCCGTCAACCGCAGTTCCAGACTCGCCACGTCCTCCCGCCAGCGTGCTGCCCGCTCTAGCTGGGCGCTTTCGCTTTGCTCGCGCAAATCACCGGCCAGTTCGATGGCCCGTTCCCGCAACTGCTCCATTTCCGCGCTCAACTCGCCAAGCGCCTGTTCGAAGCGCTCGCCTTGCCCGAGAGCGCTCGCGCTCAACTCTTCGGTCAACTCGCGCAAGCGCAGGGCGCCGTCCCGGTTTTCCTGCCGCAGGCTTTCGATCTCAGCGCGTAATTGCTCGAAGGAATCGTTGTCAACGCCGTCGGCGTCACGCAGAATCCGGGCGTATTCGCCAGCTTGGGATATCGCTGAATTCACGGCGGTCGAATAGTCGATGTCGCGAGCCCGCGACAGCAATTCGAAGCGCGGATTCCGTTCGTCTTCGTCGATCAACGGCTCATCGTCTTCCGCTTCCTCCCCGGACTGCCGCGCCAGCATCGCGAACGGATTGTCGCCCTGGCGCAAGGCCAATACCGAGTTGTTCAGCACGACCAGATTGAGTTGGCTGCGCGCGCTCGCCAGATTGCTGCGTACTTCGAGCACCAGGCCATGACCCGCCAGGTACATGCTGTCGACGCGTTCGCCGCCGAGCCCGAACAGGCCGCCGTCGAGCTCCAGCGCCTGTTCGAGCATGCCGGTGAAGGCTTCGACATTGCGCTTGAGCGGGTCGTAGGGATCTTCCTGGGCAACGGCGGGGAACGCCGGGAATGCGGCAAGCGTCATTGTCCACAATTTGGCCCACAATGTGTTTCTTACCATCCCGCCACTCCCGTCGAGCCGACCAGGCTGACCAGCTGCTGCAGCGAGCGCACGGTTTCGTAATCGCGGTCGGCCAGCAACTCGTAACCTGCCTGCATGGTTTCGAGGTCCTGCATGCGCAATTGCTCGAAACGGGCCAACATGCCGGCGAATTGTTCGCGCTCTTCGGCCTGAAGCCGATTGAACTCCGCCAGACGCTGGTCGACCGCCACCAGTCCCGGCGAACCGAAACCGATCTCCAGAGCGCCGTCCCGGTAGACAACCGACGCGTTCAGCAACATCAACCCGAGCATGAGCGCGCAGGCCGCGGCTGGAATCCATTGCCAGGCAAGTTTCCAGCCAATGTCCTTTTCCGCGCCGCGTTCGCGCCGGAACAGCGCCATGTGCCGGTCCCAGCGTGGCGTGGGGATATCTTCCCAGTGGCGGAGTTCACGCACCGCGCCGGTCAATTCCCGCAATTGCGCGGCACAGTCCGCGCAAGCGGTTGCATGCTCTTCGATTTCGGCCCGCATTACGGGGCTCAAATCATCGGAAAAATATTCCCGCAGCAAGTAATCAGTTCTCGAGCAGGGCATTTTCTTCCTCCGGTATCAGGCGCATTTTCTTCAATGCGGCATAAAATCTGGTTTTCGCGGTGTTGACGGAAATCTCCTGCATGCGCGCGATTTCCTCGAACGTCAGGGACTGGTAGATCTTCAGTTCCACCACCAGCCGCTGTTCCAGCGGAATCCGGCCCAGCAACTTGAGCGCCAGCCGGTTCCTTGCCCTTTCGGCAAAGCCGTGATCAGGTTCGGTCTCGGGCCGCGCGCTGAGTTCGCCGCTGGCGAATTCTCCTCCGTCGTCCAAGCCGCCGGTAAGCGACAGCAGCTTCTTCCTGCGATTCAGGTCGACGGCCTTGTTATGCGCGATTCGGAACAGCCAGGTGCGGAAACTGGCGTCGCCGCGAAAGCGGTGCAAGTTGCGGTAGACCCCGAGGAACGTCTCCTGCATGAGATCCATCGCGTCCTCGCCGTTGCCGGTGAGCCGGTAGCCCAAGTTGTAGACGCGGCTTTCGTAGCGTTGCACAAGTTGCCGCCAGGCCCGGGCGGAGCCTTTCAGCGCCCCGGCTACCAGTTTTTCGTCACTGCTGCTCACGCGCATATAGTTCTAATGTCGAAACATCGGTCGGAAAAGTTTGCGCCTTGCGGGGAAAAAGGCCACCGCCCGAATTCGGACGGGCGAGGCCTGCCCCGCCCCTACAGGCCGCACCGGTCGTCTGCGACACTTTGCGGGGGCTGGGCATGCCCAGTCCGGCGACTGGTTCAGGCGGCGGCCCGTTGCCTTGTGAGCAACTGGCTCACCGCCGACATCAGCGCGTTCAGGGACGAACTGACGATATCTTCGCTTATGGCGATGCCGGTGTATCGTTTTCTCTGACTCTTGATCTGGATATAGGTGGCGGCTTCGGCGTCGGCGCCCTGGCTGAGCGCGTGTTCGCCGTAATCCATGACTTCGAAGTCGATCTGGATCACTTTCCGCAATCCCTGCACCAGAGCGTCGAGCACGCCGTTGCCCTGCTCCCGAACCTGCATGCTCTTGCCGAAATGAGTGATTGTCCCACTGAAGATCTCGCCGGTTTCGTTTCTCTCGATAGAGTAATTCTGCAGACTGACGACTTTTTCATTATCGAAGTAGTGGCGATTGAACAACTCCCAGATCCGGTCGGGCTGAATCTCTCCCCCGGTTTCCTCGGCGGCGTCCTGCACCACCCGGCTGAATTCGATCTGCAGCCAGCGCGGGAGCTGGAAACCGAACTTGTTCGCCAGCACATAGGCCACGCCGCCCTTGCCGGACTGGCTGTTGACGCGGATGACGTCCTGGTAGGTCCGCCCCAGATCCCGCGGATCGATGGGAAGATAGGCGATCTCCCAGGGTTCGCCCTCCCGGTACAGGTCAAGGCATTTCTTGATGGCGTCCTGATGCGAGCCCGAGAAGGCGGTGAAGACCAGGTCGCCGGCATAGGGCTGGCGCGGATGCACGTCGATCTGGGTGCATTCGCGCACGATGGAGACGATGCGGTCCATGTCGGCCAGGTCGAGCTCGGGATCGATGCCCTGGCTGTAGAGGTTCATCGCCATGACGACGATATCCATGTTGCCGGTGCGCTCGCCGTTGCCGAGCAAGGTGCCTTCGACGCGCTGGGCGCCGGCCATGACGCCGAGTTCGGCGGCGGCCACGGCGCAGCCGCGGTCGTTATGCGTATGCAGGCTGACGATGACGGCATCGCGCCGGGAAACGTGGCGGCAGAACCATTCGATCTGGTCGGCATAGATATTGGGCGTCGCCATTTCCACGGTGGACGGCAGATTCACGATCACGGGACGCTCCGGCGTCGGCTCCCACACGTCGATCACCCGGTCGCAGACTTCCACCGCGAAATCGATTTCGGTGCCGGTGAAACTTTCCGGCGAATATTGATAGACCCATTCGGTTTTGGAAGCTTTTTCCGCGCAACGCCGCACTTCCTCGGCGCCGGCGACGGCGATGTCGACGATGCCCGCCTTGCCGGTCTTGAATACCTTCTCCCGCTGCACGGCCGAAGTCGAGTTGTAGATGTGCATGATCGCCTTGCGCGCCCCGCGCAAGGATTCGAAAGTGCGCCGGATCAACTCGGGCCGGGCTTGGGTGAGCACCTGCACCGTGACATCGTCGGGGATGGCGTCCTGTTCGATCAAGCTGCGCACGAAATCGAAATCCGGCTGGGAGGCGGCCGGAAAGCCGATTTCGATTTCTTTGAAACCGACCTTGACGAGCAGATCGAACAGCTTTCTTTTCTGACTGACCGACATCGGTTCGATGAGAGCCTGGTTACCGTCGCGCAGGTCGACACTGCACCATTGCGGCGCACGGCTCAGAACCTGATCGGGCCAGGTCCGGTCGGGCAGCCTGATCGGTGGAAAAGGCTTGTATCGGGTGTGGTCGAACATCTTGATTTTTCCGGGTCGGCGGGCGCCGCATGCGTCGCCCCTACAGTTTCAAGGCTTGCAGCATAGCTCAATCGCTCTAGTTTTTCTATTTATAATTTCTACTATTTTTGCGCTTTCTCAACTTTATTCACCAAATAAATTAACTTTCATGGTGGATTCTGTTACTTTTTGGCGCGGAAAGATTTGTTGTCCGGAGGCAGCCTCATGCAACTCGACAAGCTCGACCGGCGCATTCTTCGTCATTTGCAACAGGACGGCAGCATTACCAATCTCGAACTCGCCCAGCGCATCGGGCTGTCGGCGACGCCATGCGCGCGCCGGGTAAAGCAACTTGAGGACGCGGGCGTCATCGTCCGCAAGGTGACCTTGCTCGACCCGAACAAACTCGATCTGAAACTGACGGCGCTGATCCAGATCGCCATGGACCGGCACACTCCCGAGCGCTTCGAGGTGTTCGAGCAAGCGGTCGGGGCCTGCCCGGAAGTGATCGAATGCCTGCTGATCACCGGTCAGGCCGCGGACTACCTGCTCAAGGTCGTCATTCCGGACATGGATTACTACCAGGAATTCCTGCTCAACAAGATCACCCGCATCCCCGGCGTGAGCGATGTGCATTCCAGCTTCGTC
>JANQSV010000140.1 GCA_028279115.1 Pseudomonadales bacterium | reverse complement strand
CTTGGCGTTCAGACGCGGCAGGTCGGTGAGTGGATCGGAAAGGACGCCGGACGCTGGCGCCGCCAAGGAAACTACATTATCCTTGTTCATGCGCGGTGTGCTCCTCTTGCCGAAGAATGGATTGGGCAACCCAATTTCAGCAGAGAACCGCCGCACGACTCAACTCATCCATACACCAGATTCGAGCATAGCTCCGCTTGGCGCGATACTTGAGGTTTCGCTAACCGCTGGCCTTGCCGCTTGAGCCGGAGGACTACATTGAACTGTTGGATTGGACCGGCCGGATGGCGCACCCAGACAAGAAGGGATTCATCCCGGAAGAGGCGCCGTCCGCTTTGTCAGACTTGAAACTGAAGAAAGCGCAATGGCGGATGCTGGCGCTGGAGACTCAAAAGGCATTGATCACCATGTTCAACGGTCTGAACAATTTGGCGGCCCGGTAAAGGCGGGCGGCGGCGAAAGCCGGGTAGGCCAGAATAATTCCAAATTTCATGCCTGATCGGGCAGTGTCGTCCGTATCGGCGAAAAAGTTTCACCAGCCAGGCACAAAACTGCCCAAAAATTGTTCGATCGCCCCTTAAGTTGAACTGGGTTCATGCGGTAGTGCTGATGCGGTGGGTATCCCGGATTGGATTCTTCGCGTCCTTCTGCTTTTTGGAACGGCCCAGTGGGTGTCCCGGAACTGGGAAACTGGCGTCAAAAAACCATTCGAAAAATGAAGCCACGAAACAGGAAGAGAAGCCAACGTTGTCTTTGCAGTAAAATTCACGCAAAGTTGAATTCCAACAAGATCAGAATTCCGCACTGGAACTATTGAAATGGATCGGGAACAAGCCGAAATAGCGGCAGACGAAAGAAAAATCGGTGTTGCGCTTGAGGAATTCCGCGAAATGCAATCGGGGTATTCGGATCGGACACAACACGACAAGGTGAACATTCAACCCAGAATCGTGCGCGGTTCTACGAATTCGGCTGGGGAACGTCTTTCCATTTCGCCCCACGGACCCGTGGCGAAAAACTGGCTGCCGCCCAGTGCCGGCAACAGGAAGAAATCGTCAGATTGCTGAATCTCGAAGCCGGCATGGTCGCGGGCGATGTCGGCTGCGGCATCGGCGGTCCGATGATGAGTATCGCTTGGATGAGCGGCGCCTCAATTGTCGGAATCAATATCAGCGATCATCAGATTCGTCGCGGCAGCGCTCTTGTCAAAAAGGCAGGTCTTGAAGACCGCTGCGAATTCCTGCATGCGAATTTCCTCGATCTGCCTTGCGCAGACGATCATTTCGACGCGGTGTATTCAATCGAGGCTATCTGCCACTCCCTGGACAGGCTCCAGGCGTTCCGGGAAATTTTCCGCACGTTGAAACCGGGCGGCAAGTTCGTGATTTTCGACTGGGTGCTTACCGATCTGTATGAGGAGGCCGATGACAGGCACAAGGATGTCCGCAAGCGATTCGAGTCCGGAAATGCAACGCCGGACCTTTATACGGCGCAGGAGCAGATCGAAGGCATCCGGAGTGCGGGATTCGAGATTCTTTACGCCGCGGATCATGCGCTCAATTCGGATCCTGAAGCGCCCTGGCATATGTCACTGGAGGGCAGGGATTTCTCACTCTCTTCTCTGGCGCGGATACCCGCCGGAAGGTTTTTCCTTCCCTATTTCACGAAATTCCTCGAATTGCTCCGGATCGCGCCGCGGGGCACGAGCCAAACCTCTACAATGCTGAACAAGGCTGCGGACGCGCTGGTGGAAGCAGGGCAACTCGGCATCTTCACGCCCTGCTTCCTGGTCCATGCCCGCAAGCCGGAAGGCGCCTGAGGCAGCCGGCATGGCGCCGGGACTTTCCAACAGGCGCTATCGCGACCGACGTTCCGGTGCGGCAGAAGCGCGGCGACTGAAGACTTATCCGCATCCTTACCCGAGCGGCTGGTGCCGGCTCGCGATTCGGTCGCCATCGGCCGCGGCGAAGTTCGGGAACTGGAATGCTTCGGCAGGAAGCTCGTCCTGCGGCGGGGGCAAACATCATCGGAGATTGAAATCTCCTCGGCAGCGGGACCCCATCTGGCTGACGAAGTTCACGGCCAGATCCTGATTTATTTCCGGGACGCAGAGGCAAACCAGGACATCGGCGCCGAACCGCCCTATCCCGCCGCGCGAATCGCCGAAGTGGATTCCGGACAATTCGTCCATCGCGGGAGTTACGATGCCGGCCGTGTTCATATGCATATCGTCGAATTCGCCGAGAACGGCGCCGACTACGCGCATTTCCAGCCGATACACGGCCGGATGCGGATACCGTGGACGCAGATTCCGATTCCGGGCGTGAAGATCAATCACAGCGCTAACTGGAAACTCGACCCGGAACGAAAATGGGTTTCGTATTTCCTGAACGCCACGCAGCTGGAGATTTTCGGCAAACCGATCGAAGGCGCCGGCGGAAGCGCGCAAGTCATGTTCTACGGCCCCGCCAGCATGAACTACTTCCGTTTCCGGATTCCCAAAATCGGTGAGATCGAAATGATCCAGTCACATCTTCCGGTGCGGCCGCTCGAGCAGCAGGTCGATTTTCGCTGGTTCGCCGATCGAAAGATTCCGCGCCTGCTCGTTTCCTATGTTGTCGGGAACTGGATTTCCCAATGGCGGCGCGATATCGGGATCTGGGAAAACAAGATTTACCGGGAGGAACCTGCGCTTGCCGCGAACGATGGGCCGGTGTATCGCATGCGGCGCTGGTACCGTCAATTCCTGCCGGAGTCGGATGTCAGGACTTCGCCTTGATCTGCTCGTGATTGCGCACGACCTCTTCCATGATGCGCCGGAACAGTTCGCGCACCAGCGTAGGTTCGAGCTTGTGCGATTCGCTCAAGGCGCCCAGGGCTTCGAGCTTCTGTTCCTCGCGCAGAACATCCTGCGCGCTCATTTCATGATTGGCCTTGAGCAGGCCGACTTCATGGGTCACCTTGAAGCGCTCGTGCAGAAGTTCGATGATGCCCTGATCGATTTCATCGATCCGGCGCCGAATTTCGACCAATTCGTTCGGTATGGAATCTTTCCCGCCCATTTTGTTGTCCGCGCGAGCTTTTGAAACTAGTATTCCCTGAACAATTCCCTCCATGGAATTGCTCATTACCGCAAAACAAAAGCGTGGTTTTGTTTTGCTCACGAATTCAATGGCTTACGCCATCGAATTCGGCGGCACATCCATGTGCCGCGGAGAAGCTCCGAATAATCGGAGCTTCTCCGACATTCCGCGACGCTGACGATTGGTTTCATGCATGCCAGATCAAGAGGAATCGAACCACGGCGAATCCGTCCTCCGTGTAGCCGTGCCGCTCCCCTTGCGGCAGTCCTTCGACTACCTGCCGCCCGCGGCTGCAAATCTTACCGGATTCCGCCCCGGCTGTCGCATCCCGGGGTGTCGAATAAGAGTACCATTCGGTCGCCGCAAGCTGGTCGGCTTCGTGCTCGAGGCAGCCGACCGGAGCCGGATCGGCCGCGACCGACTCAAACCGGCAACCGCCCTGATCGATTCCCGACCCCTGTTCAATCCCGAATTGTTCGAACTGCTGCGCTGGAGCGCGGACTACTATCATCATCCGATCGGCGAAGTGCTGGCCACAGCGGTGCCCGCACTCCTGCGACAGGGCAAGCCGCTCTATGAGGAAGTCACATTCTGGTCGGCGACAGCCGGGCCGGAATCCTTGTCAGGCCGAGCCCGCCGCCAGCGGCAATTGCTCGAGTTCATCGTCGAACGCGAGCGCATAACCCGAACCGAACTGGTCGACGCCGGTTTCAGTCCCGCATTGCTGCGGCAACTGCTCGACAAGGGCCTGGCGCGCGAGCGAACACAGTCCGCTCCGGCCTCTCCCGCGTTTACTCCGTTGCAGCCCGGAAGTCGCGAACGGCCCGATCTGAACGAGGAACAATCCGCCGCCATCGCGAAGTTCCGCGCCGCCGGGGACGGGTTTCGCAGCGCGCTCGTCAATGGCGTAACGGGCTCGGGGAAAACCGAAGTCTACATGCGGCTGATGGAAGACGAACTCGCCGCGGGCCGTCAATGCCTGGTGCTCGTGCCAGAAATCGGCCTGACGCCGCAGACCATCGACCGCTTCCGGCAGCGCTTCGCCCTGCCGCTGGCGGTCTTCCATTCCGGCTTGAACGACAGCGAGCGCCTGCAAGCCTGGCGCCAGGCGCTTGAAGGCAGCGCCGCAATCCTGATCGGCACGCGTTCGGCGATATTCACGCCCATGGCGAGACCGGGCCTGATCGTGGTCGACGAAGAACACGACGCTTCGTTCAAGCAGCAGGAAGGATTCCGCTATTCCGCGAGGGACCTGGCCGTCATGCGCGCGCGCAAGGAAAACATCGGCGTGGTGCTCGGTTCCGCCACGCCAAGCCTCGAAAGTTTTCAAAACGCCGAGGCGGGACGCTTCCTGCGGCTCGAATTGCCGCATCGCGCGGGAGGTTCGGCACCGGCGCGCCTGCGCACCCTCGACATCGCGAATGAGCATATTCCCGGCGGACTGTCGGAACTCGCCCTGACGAAAATCGCGCAGCATCTCGAAGCCGGCAACCAGACGCTGGTTTTCATCAATCGGCGCGGTTTCGCCCCGATTCTGCATTGCCTGCTGTGCGGCTGGATGGCGCAATGCGAAAACTGCAGCGCGTACATGACGATCCATGCCCAGCCTCCTTGCCAGCGCTGCCATCATTGCGACTCGACGCAGCCGGTTCCGAACCTTTGCCCGGTCTGCCGGCAGAACGAGTTGTCCACTTCCGGGTTCGGCACCCAGCAACTCGAAGCCTTCCTGCAAAGAGAATTCCCGGCGACGCCGGTATTGCGCATCGACCGCGATTCCACTCGCGGCAAAGGCAAGTTCCGTAAATTGCTCGCGGAAGTCGACGAGGGCAAGCCGGCGATTCTCATCGGCACCCAGATGCTGGCCAAGGGCCATCATTTCCCCGGCATCACGCTGGCGGTGATCGCGAACGCCGACGGCGGATTGTTTTCGCCTGATTTCCGCGGCCAGGAACAGATGGCGCAGGTGATCGTCCAGGTAGCCGGGCGCGCCGGACGCGGCAGCGGCCGGCCGGGTGAAGTGCTGGTTCAGACCCGGCATGGCGATCACCGGACGCTGGGAAAAATCGTCAATTCGACCTGGTCCGAATTCGCCCGGCACATCCTCGACGAACGGCGCGCCGCCGGCATGCCGCCCTTTTCCCACCTGTGCCTGATTCGCGCCGAAGCCGCCGACCGGGATGCGGCGCTTTCGTTTCTGCGCCGGGCCCGGCGAGGCATCGAAGCCTTCGGCCGTGAACGGCAGGTCCATTTCACCGGACCCTTGCCGGCGCCGATGGAGAAACGCCAATCCCGCTATCGCATGCATCTGCTGCTGCGCTGCGGCAACAGGCCCGCCCTGCATACGGTGCTCGGCAGTCTCGTGACGCAGCTCGACGAGTTGTCCGCTCCGGGGGATTTACGCTGGCATATCGATGTGGACCCCATCGACTTGCTGTGAAGATGCGGTCGGACAAATCATCGGAGCCATGCTTGGAGTTTCGCGTAAATTGCCGACACTATAAAATGCGAATCATCGAAAACACCGCCGTAATCCACAGCCAGGGCGGACGGAAAGATGGCACGA
>JANQSV010000336.1 GCA_028279115.1 Pseudomonadales bacterium | reverse complement strand
TCCCAAGGACGGCGCATTCCGGTTCTGCCGGGAAGTCGACTATTGTTCTGGAGCGTTTCTCATGTTGCGAACCGCGCAATTCCGCGAACTTGGCGGTTTCGACGAGGCCTTTGCGCCCGCCTACTATGAGGAATCGGATTTCTGCCTGCGGCTCAGGCGGCAGGGTCTGCGCACGATGTACGAGCCGCGGGCGAGGGTGCGCCATTACGAATTCGCAAGTACCGGCGGCATGAATGCGGCAGTGGCCTTGCAGGAGAAAAATCGCGCGCTGTTCCGCGAGAAACACGCGGAGTTTCTCAAGGGACAACCGGCAGCCGACCCGGCCCGGACCTTGCACGCGCGCACGAGCAACGACCATCCCAATCTGTTGCTGATCGACGATGCGGTCCCCCATGCCAGTCTGGGCGCCGGTTATCCCCGTTGCCGCCATATTGCCGGCCTGTTGTCCCGGATGCCGCTCAACGTCACTTTTCTCCCCTTGCATTTTCCCAACGACGGTTGGGACGAGGTCTATCGAACCTTGCCGGAAAACGTCGAAGTGCTGCTGAACAGGGGCCGTTCGGGGCTCGCGCGACTGTTGGTCGAGAGAGCCGGTTTCTACCAATATGTAATGGTCAGCCGCCCGCACAACATGGCGTTTTTCAATCAGGCGCTGAAATCCTTGCAGCGGGAAGCCAGGCAGTTCGACATCGTTTACGACGCGGAGGCCGTGTTCGCCGGGCGAGAGTTGCTCTGGCGCGAATTGCAAGGCGAGTCCATCGATGAGGACGAAAAGAAGCGCGTCATCTCGGAAGAACTGGAATTGGCCGCCGAAGCTTCGGCGGTGTTGACCGTATCCGACGCGGAAGCCCAGCTTTTTCGCGAGCGCGGCCACGACCGTGTTCTGGTGCTCGGCCACGGTCTGGAACCGGTCGCGGCGCCGGCGCCGTTCGACGCCCGCCGGGGACTGCTTTTCGTGGGCGCCCTGAAGGACGAACACTCGCCCAACGTGGATTCGCTGTTATGGTTTGTCTGCAACGTGTTGCCCCTCATCGAACGGGAAATACCGGAACTTGATCTGACCGTGGCCGGTCACACCGCGGCGCCGTCCTTGGTCAGCATCGAGCGGCCGAACATTCATATGAAAGGCAGGCTGGAATCGCTGGAAGGCCTGTATCGGGACTCCCGAGTCTTTATCGCGCCGACGCGTTTCGCCGCCGGCATCCCCCACAAGGTGCACGAGGCCGCCGCCCATGGCATTCCCGCCGTCGTCACGCCCCTGCTTGCGCGGCAACTCGGCTGGCGCCACGAGCGGGAAGTGCTCGTCGGCGACAGTCCGGAGTCTTTCGCCGAACAATGCCTGCGCCTGTATCGCGACGCCGGGTTGTGGGAGCGGATCAGCGCCGCCGGCCGCGAAGCCGTGGCAAGGGATTGTTCCGAAGAGCGGTTTCGAATTACCTTGGAAGAGTTGTTCCGGGTCAGGGAACAGGGCGTAGAACAGCCATAATCGAAATGAGGTACTACGCACACAGCCATGAAGAAATAGAGAAGAAGGAATGGCACACGCTTTCGAGTCACCTTCAGGAAACAGGAGCGAAGGCTGCTCGCTTTCTTGAATCGGTCGGTTGTGCAGACTTGGGCCTTGTGGTTGGCCTGTTACATGATTTGGGAAAGTACACGCCGGAATTCCAAGACCGACTCGCAGGCAACAACACCAGGGTCAATCACTCGACCGCTGGTGCCAAAATTGCGATCGAACATTACCAGGAGCGGCTGGGCAAGCTACTCGCGTATTGTATTGCCGGACATCACGCAGGGCTTGCCAACGGTGTGAATGGCAAACGGACCCGAGCTTTACGGGATCGTCTGCGCGAACATGTCCCTGAACCCGATCCGGCATGGAGAGCGGAAATCGAGTTGCCGCCCGCCCCAAATCACCTCCCCATGAAACTTCCAGCCGAGAGCAGTTATCAGGGGCATAGTGTCTCCCTTTTGATCCGTATGTTGTTCTCGGCGCTGGTGGATGCCGACTATCTGGATACGGAAGCATGGTTCGCAGAAAAGGATGGGAAACGCCCAGGCCGCGGAGAGTTTCCCTCATTGGCCGAGTTAAGGAATCGCCTTACCGATTTTCTCAAGAAGTTGGCAGAGAAAGAGGACGCCGGCCCGGTCAGTCAGTTGCGCGGCAGCATACTCGCGCACGCTCGTGGCAAAGCAAAAGAAGCTCTTGGGCTGTTCTCACTGAATGTGCCGACCGGCGGCGGCAAAACGCTCAGCTCGTTGGCATTTGCCCTGGAACATGCGATTGAACACGACCTTGCCAGGGTGATTTACGTTATCCCGTACACGAGTATCGTCGAACAGACCGTCGCAGTGTTCCGGGAAGTGCTTTCTGCCGACCCGGCCAAGAGCGATTTTATCGTCGAACACCATAGCACTTTTGACGAAGACCGCGTCTCTGATCGTGAATCACGGGAAAAATTGCGGCTGGCAATGGAAAATTGGGACGCTCCGATCATTGTCACTACGGCTGTTCAGTTTTTTGAAAGTCTTTTCGCCAATCGTCCTTCACGTTGTCGCAAACTCCACAACATTGCCAATGCCGTGGTGATTCTCGATGAAGCGCAGACGTTGCCGCTGAAGTATCTGAAACCATGTATCGCAGCTATCGACGAACTTGCACGCAACTGGCGGACCAGCATCGTGCTTTGCACGGCGACCCAGCCGGCCCTACTCGAATCGGACGGTTTTGCCGGTGGGCTGAAAAATGTGAGGGAGCTTGCGCCTGAGCCGGACAAACTCCAGATCGAATTTCGCCGCACGAGAATTGTGCGAGAGGGGCAGATTTGCGATGACGAACTGGCCTATCGCATGGAATCGTCGCCGCAGGTGCTCTGTATCGTCAACACGCGCCGCCACGCGAGAACCTTGTACGAATCCATACGCCACCTCGATGGGGCGATTCATCTCTCGACGCTCATGTGTGCGCAACATCGAACCGAGTGTCTCGACATCGTCCGACAGCAGTTGAAGTGTGGGGAACCGGTGCGCTTGATCTCAACCTCTCTGGTAGAAGCTGGCGTCGATCTTGATTTTGCGTCGGTTTGGCGCGCCGAAGCCGGACTTGAATCGATCATACAGGCAGCAGGGCGTTGCAACAGGGAAGGTCGTCTCCAAAGCCTTGGGGTAATGCATGTGTTCGAGCCGGCATCCGGCGCCGGTAGGAAACCGCCGCCTGAAATTGAACAGTTCGCGGCTGCCGCCCGGTCCGTGATGCGCAATCACGAAGATCCAATGACGCTGGACGCCATACGGGAGTACTTCAGGGAACTTTATTGGCTGAAGGGTGACGAAGCACTCGATGTGAAGCAGATTCTGCCGCGACTGCAAAGACAGACTGCAAGCCTGAATTTTCCGTTCGAAGACATCGCCGAGGATTTTCGTCTGATTGACACGCCACTAGTCCCGATAATCGTTCCTTGGCGAGGATATGCAAATGCTGATGATACAGCGCAGAGTCTCATTGAAAGCCTCGGCTGGGTGGAGCGGCCAGGGGGGATTGCCAGGAGATTGCAGCTTTTCGTGGTCCAGGTACCGTTACGGACAAGAGCGGAACTATTGAGCGTCGGTGCGGCCAATATCATCCGGGAGGCGGAATTCGGCAGTCAATTCGTCGTGCTGGGAAACGAACAGATCTATTTTGACGACATTGGCCTTAACTGTGACAGCCCCACCTTCAGGCCCGTCGAGAGCCTTGTGATTTGAATGTCGATTATGTCTATGCTGCATCCTGCCTTTTGCGAAAAATATTTCATATGTTAGAATCGAAATCAATCGTGAAGATGCACGTGGATTGAAATTCGCAGTTGGCTGGATGCAGCCCTACAGTCGCCCCGACTTGCTCGGGGCGTGGATCGCAAGTAAGTCATTGTCGTGCAAGAGATTTTATTGACGGGCAGTATATTCCATGAAGGTCAAGGAGGTCATACGCATTCTTAAAGCCAACGGTTTTCGGCTGAGCAGGATCCGCGGAAGTCACCGTCGCTTCGAAGGAGAGGTCTCGGGTATCAGGCATCTTGTGACAGTGGCAGGCAACGAGAGCAAGGACTTGACGAGAAGCACACTATCGAGCATACGAAGGCAGTCCGGTCTTCCGCGTAGAGCGCCTTCCGTCAGGAGAGGGCTGGCAAATGAGATGGAATGGTGAACTTCTGGAATGCCGGGCCGGAGAAGACATTGAAAACCCAAGCCTTGCATGCCAGCCTCAACCGGACATGCCAAGGGGACTTTCTGGCAAGAAACTGTTTCTGTTCCGCAGCCGGCAATTCTGCGACTCGTTCCAGATACAACTCAATGCAGGAAACGAGCGAATCCCTGACTTCCTGCAAGGATTCACCGTCGACCGCGATATCGAGATCGACGCAAATCGCTTGCCAATCGTTGCCTCCGCCGTAAGCGTAGCACCGCACTTCAAATTCCATTTCTATCCCTCTTCATGATGGTGGACAGTGGATGTCCCTACCTGTGAGAGAGTATATCAACTTCAAGCCGAACCTTTAAGGACTCTTAGAATTTTTGGAAGGAACGTGGACCCCACTCTCCCAACCACGAAAGGGCCAAGGCCATGCCTTACGGTGTAAAGTTGCATGTCTGGGGCGAGTATGCCTGTTTCACCCGTCCGGAGATGAAGGTCGAGCGGGTTTCCTACGACGTGATTACGCCTTCCGCGGCCAGAGGCGTTCTTGAGGCAATACATTGGAAACCTGCCATACGGTGGGTGATTGATCGCATACATGTCTTGAATCCCATTCGTTTCGAGACGGTGCGCCGCAATGAATTGGGCGGAAAGATTCCGGCAGGAAACGTGCGCAAGGCCATGAAACGCGGGTCCACGGAAGGGCTTCGCACCTTTATCGAGGAGGATCGTCAACAGCGGGCCACTACCCTGTTGCGGGATGTGGCATACGTCATCGAGGCGCATTTCGAACTGACCGACTCGGCCGGAGAGAGCGATTCCGAAGCCAAGCATCTTTCCATCTTCAATCGTCGCGCCGCCAAAGGGCAGTGTTTCCACAGGCCTTACCTCGGCACACGGGAGTTCGCCGCCGACTTCGATCTCCTCGATGGGCCGGCGCCGCAATCGAACTTGCCGAAAGATCAGATGGATCGTGATCTTGGCTGGATGTTGCATGACATTGACTATGTGGACGGAATGACTCCGCGATTCTTCCGCGCACAACTTCGACACGGCGTGATTGAAGTGCCGGCAGTGGCTTCGGCGGAGATCATCGCATGACGATCCTGCAAGCGCTGGCCGGACAATACGACCGTCTTGCAAGCACAGAGGATACCGCCAAAAGACCTCCCAGGTACGGGTATTCACTGGAGAAGATTTCCTATGCCGTAGTCCTGTCTCCGGAAGGTGGCATACTTGACGTCCAATCCCTGTTGGATACTTCCGGCAATAATCCCAGGCCGTCATTGCGATCGGTTCCCCGGTCCGTCGTACGATCATCCGGAATCGTATCCAACTTTCTCTGGGACAAGACCGCCTATGTTTTTGGAGCAAGAAGAGACCGAAACACGGAGAGGATTGTCGAGACACCAAGAGAATTCGACAGTTTTCGAAGACTCAACAGCGAATTGCTTTCAGGAACCGACGATGAGGGATTGAAGGCGTTCTTGCAGTTTCTGGAAATTTGGCGCCCGGATCGATTTGCCGAACTGCCCGGCGCCGACGAAGTGTTGGACACAAACGTTGTCTTCAGACTGGGAAGCGAATTGCAGTTTCTACACGAACGCCCTGCGTCCGATGAAATCTGGCTGAATCATCTGACTTCTAGCATCCTGGCAGATGGCCCGAAACAACAATGTCTTGTCTCGGGAGAGTTGCATGCGCCCAAACGGCTTCATGAGAGGATAAAAGGCGTCAGAGGGGCGCAATCTTCCGGCGCATCGATCGTGTCCTTCAATCTGGACGCCTTCACGTCCTACGGAAAAGTCCAGGGCGGAAACGCGCCAGTTTCGCATCAAGCTGCTTTCGCCTACACCACCGCGCTCAATCACATGCTGGTTCCCGACAGTGGACGGAGTGTGCAGATCGGGGACACAACTACGGTTTTTTGGGCTGAATCCGGAAGCGACGAGACCGGCGACACAAGAGCCGAAGACCTTTTTTCCATGATTCTTCAGCCAACTGTGTCCGATGATACGGAAACCGAGGAACTTTTCGGCACGATTAAATCCATAGCCGCAGGCCGCCCCCTGTCGGAAGTGGATCCGAAGTTGGACGAAAGTACCCGGTTTTTTGTCCTCGGCCTGGCTCCAAACGCATCACGCCTGTCGATTCGATTCTGGATGGAGGACAGTTTCGGCAAGCTGGCCCAGCGAGCCGCACAGCATTTTCAAGACCTCCGTATCGAGCCGGTTCCGTGGAAAGTACCGCCCGCTCCCTGGCGGTTGCTGCTGGAGACAGCCGCGCAACGAAAGGGCGAGAACATTCAACCTACGCTTAACGGGTCGCTTATGCGATCCATTCTTTATGGAAGCCGCTACCCGCAATCATTGTTTGGCGCGGTCATTGCCCGCATCCGGGCCGATAACGAAATCAACGGAACCCGGGCCGCAATCTGCAAAGCATTTCTGAACCGCAACCGTCGCCTGCAAAACGAAAATGAGGACGTACCCGTGAGTCTTGACACTGAAGAAACCAATGCAGCCTATCGGCTGGGACGCCTGTTTGCCTTGTATGAGCAAGTCCAACAGACCGCGCTCGGCAGAGATCTCAATGTCACGATCAGAGAACGATATTTCGGTGCCGCCTCTGCAACGCCCGCGTCCGTATTTCCCATCCTGGCGCGCAGTGCGATGCATCATCTGTCGTCAATCAGAAAACGCGGCAAGAGTAGGTTGGCTCTTCGGTTCGAACGTCAAGTCGAGTCCGTCCTGGAAGGAATGAGTTCCGCCTTTCCGAAAAGTCTGAGACTTGAGGAACAAGGCAGATTCGCCATCGGGTACTACCACCAAAAATTCAGCAATAGATACGCGCCGAACGACAATGGAGAATCTATCTCCGACGATTCGGATGGAATCAACGAGGAGAATTGAGAATGATTCAGAACCGATACGACTTCGTATATTTGTTTGACGTTGCAAACGGCAACCCCAACGGGGATCCTGACGCGGGAAACCTGCCGCGCCTCGACCCGGAAACCAATCGGGGACTGGTATCCGATGTTTGCCTGAAGCGCAAGGTTCGCAACTTTGTTTCCATGGCAAAGGGCAACGATTCGGGTTATGAGATATTCGTTTCCGAACGAGCGATTCTGGAATTGCAACAAAAGCGGGCCTGGGATGCCGTCCTGCCGGAATCGACGGCAAAGGAAAGGGAGAAACTCCCTAAGGAAGAGGCGGACGCCAGAAAGATTACCCGCTGGATGTGCGACAACTACTACGATGTGCGTACCTTTGGCGCAGTCATGTCGACAAAGGGAGCCAATTGCGGACAGGTCCGTGGACCAGTCCAGTTCGCATTCGCACACTCGGTCGAGCCCATACTCCCCTTGGAAGTTTCCATAACGCGCATGGCGGCCACCACCCAGGCCGATGCCGAGTCCAAAGGCGATATTCGGACGATGGGTCGCAAGCATATCGTTCCCTATGGACTGTACAGGGCTCATGGATACGTTTCTGCCTGCCTGGCCGGTGGGGAACAGGCGAAGGGCACGGGTTTTTCGGAAGAAGACCTTGAGTTGCTCTGGACCGCGCTTGAGCAAATGTTCGATCATGATCGATCCGCAGCAAGGGGAGAGATGTCTGCCCGCAGACTGGTGATCTTCAAGCACAACAGCGCCCTGGGCAATGCCTCAGCGGCGAGATTGTTCGATCGCGTCCGCGTCAACCGAACTTCCGAAGGCGCAGAAATTGAAATTGGAAGCGGGGACGCGGAGCAACTGCCTCCTGCTCGCTCGTTTTCGGACTACATGGTCCATGTAGATAAAACGAACCTGCCCGCGGGAGTCCAGGTTGTCGAACGGTTTTGAACCTGAATGAACAACCCTGACTTGGCAATCAAGGAAGACGAATTGGCGCCTTTGTCCGCGCTTCAACATTTCCTGTATTGTCCGCGCCAATGCGCGCTCATCCACATTGAACAGATTTGGGTGGAAAATCGATATACGGCGGAGGGAAGACTGCTGCACGAGCGCGTGGATGCCGGTGGTCGGGAAACTCGCGAAAATCGTACCGTCGAAAGAAGAGTTCCGATACGTTCCTACGAACTAGGCGTTTCCGGTTTCGCCGACGTTGTTGAAAAACACGGACCTGGCCGTATGAGGTGGTCCCACTTTTTTGGACAGTTCCCTAAGGTGTGCTCCAATGCCGAGAGGAGGCACGGGCATGGCCAGGAAGAGACGCCGTTTCACGGCGGA
>JANQSV010000330.1 GCA_028279115.1 Pseudomonadales bacterium | reverse complement strand
GACCGACGACATCGAGAACCCCGAGGTGGCCGGAGAACCCGGCAACAACCGGGGCCGGACGACGCGCATCGACCACGGCGTGTCCGGCGGCGGCTACGGCGGCGTGGCGGCGGCGGACGCGCCGGTGTTCGTGCGCGACGACGAAGGGCAGCGTTTCGAACCGCGCCCGCCGGCCGACCTGTCCCGCGTCCCCCGCAACGCCGCGCTCTCGGCGGCCGGGGTCGTGACCTGGGAGCTGGACGCCGAAACGGAGCGGGATGCGACATTGCCCTATTTCGTCGAGTGGACGGCGGACGAGCGCCCGCCGCCGCGGATGAACGCGCGAAGCGACGCCTACGATTACGTTTCGATCGAGGAGAGCGCATGTTACGGCGGCGGAAGCTGCGAGGTCCGGATCGGGAATTTCGACCCGGGGCTCCACTACCTGGTTCACGTGAGCACCCTGGCCCGGGACGCGGAGGGTCTGCCGCCGATCGCGCTGCGTTACACGCCGGCGGCGGGAGCGACGAAGGCGGGCACCGGCCTGCCGGCGAACGTGGCGGTTTCGGGCGCCGGGCTGATCGTCTGGGAAATCCCCGCCGGACAGGAAGACGACGCGCTCTACCTGGTGGACTGGGCCTGGGGCGGCAGCCGGCTCGAAACGGCGGACTCGGACGACGCCGAAGGAGCGGGCGGCTGGGAAGTGCGGGCGGATGGCTGTCCGGACTTGCGCTGCGAATTGCGCATCGGGGATTTCGATCCCGGGAAACACTACGTGGTGGAGGTGAACTCGCTCGACCGCGCGGCGGCCGGGCGCGAACCGGTGCGGGCGCGGTACGCGCCCGCGGAGGCGAACGGCGGGGGCGGGTCTTCCGGCGGAGCGACCGGTAATGGCGGCGGTAATGGCGGCGGTTCCGGCGGCGGCTCCGTGCCGTCCCCCGATGGGGCGCTGCGCGGACTGACCGGGCGCACGGGCGGCGGCCCGCTGGCGCTGAGCCCGGTCTTCTCGAAGGAGACGGACGACTACACGGCCACGGTGCCGCATTCGACCACCCACGTGACGCTGACCCCGACGGTCGGCGATCCGCGCGTCACGGTGCGGGTGAGCCTGCAAGGCGCGGCGCCCGTTGAAGTGGCGGGCGGAGAACCCGGCCCCGCCTTCGCGCTCGCGGTGGGAGAGAACGTCGTCGAGATCACCATCACGGCCGAAGACGAAACCACAACCTATACCGTCACGATTCTGCGCGAAGCCGCCGTCCTCGACGCAGCCGCGGACCGGGAACACCTGTTTCCCCTGTTCGCCGACGGAGAGGGCTTCCGCACGCACCTGTTCCTGACCAATGTCTCGCATCCGGGCAACCGCTGTGCGCTGGAACTGCATGGCGCGGGACTGGACGCCGCGCGATTCGAAGCCCACGCCGCGCTGACGGCGGATGCGGATACGGAGGTGGGCATTGAAATCGACCTCGGCGGCACCGGCGCCGAAACCGTACTGGCGACTGCCGGCGAACGGGAACTGAAGATCGGTTACGCCAGACTCGCCTGCACGCATCCGGCTGTGGCGCGCATGTTGCTCATTTTGGACGGCGGAGGCTTCCCGTCCGCCATGACGGCCCTGGAACGCGCGCATGCGATGCATACATTCCAGTTACCGGTCTTGCCCGGCCTGGGCCGGCTCGGCATCGTGCTTGCCAACGACAACACGCTGTCGGCCGCCTGCGCCGTGGAAGTGGGGGCCGCAGATGGGTCAAGCGTCGGCGGCGGCGACCTCAGGGTTCCCGCGCGATCGGTCTTTCCGCGCTTCCTGGACGAGATCGTCCGGGAGATGGACGACGCGGACATCGGTGCGGCCGGTACGGCTTCGGTGACCTGCGATCGGCCGGTCGCGGCCCTGGGCGTGCCGCTGTATGGCGGCGACTTTGCCGCACTCGCGGCCGTCGCCCTTGATGACGTCGCCGAAGTAGAGAATGCCGATCAGGAAGGCGCCGAGCCGGAAGGCAGCGATGCGGAGCCGCAAACGCACCGGCTGCTTCCCCTGGTGATGAACGGCGGCGGATTCCAATCCCGTCTGGTGGTGACGAATCTGACCGAGGCGGCCAACCGGTGCGCGATGCAGATGCGTCTCCCCGGCGTGCCCTCGGCCAAGTTCCAGAACACGGCGGGCGTGACCTGGGAAGATTTGAACCGGGCGGTGCTGGAACTGGCCGGCGCCGCCGGCAGCCAGATTTTGTTGCCGTCCGCGAATCGCTCGCCATTCGTTTCCTTCGGCCATGCCGTGCTGGATTGCGACGCGCCGGTGCAAGTGAGCAATCTGCTGACCACGCAGACGGGTGGTATTGCGGCCATTGCGCCGGTGCGCGCCGCGCGGGAAGTCCGCTTCCCGGTCCTGCCGCGGCTGGGAAGCCTGACGCTGGCCCTGACCAACGCCGGAGAAGCCGACGCCGCCTGCGAGGCAATGCTGACGCCGGTGGGCCTGGAAGAGGCGATAACCGCTGAAACACCGATCGATATCCCGGCCGGATCCACGGCGATGCGCTTCCTCGCCGACCTGTTCGCACTGCCCGAAGACTTCGCTGGCGGCACGGTGCAATTGCGTTGCGACCAGGACGTCGCGGCCGTCGCCATGCCCGCGGCCGAAGCGGCCTTTACCGCCATGCCGCCCCTCGTTCCGGCGTTCGACCTCGCCCCGCTTCCCGCCGGGGAAGACCCCGACTGAAGACGGATCCGAACCCGCACAGGATATTGAACAGGGCGATGCGATTCTGTACCATCTGCTTTCTGTTGCGCGAGCCTGACAGGGAAAAGTTCTCCCAATGGTTTGCGCGGATTTCAGGATACCGTGCCGCTATAGCTCAGCCGTGGTAGAGCAGCTGACTTGTAATCAGCAGGTCCCGAGTTCGACTCTTGGTGGCGGCACCACTCAGTCCCATTTCAAGGCCGGAAAAAGATTCCATGCTGGATGAAAAATCGATTCGGGAACTGGTGACCGAATACGGTCCGCGCGTGAATACCGGCCGCCCGATCCGGCAACTGATCGACGACGGAGAGTTGCCGCGCCTGCGCGGCGCCACAGTGCGGGAAGGCAAGGTTTCCGATTCGGTCTTCGGCGAGGCGTTGCGCAGCCGCTGCGGCCGTCCCTTGCGGCTCATGTTCCGCAACAATCGCATTTCCACCCACGACGTCAATCGCGGCGCGATTCCTTTCAAGGACCAGATCCTGGCGCTGAATCACGATCACATGTTGCGCCTGGTGGAACCGGTGCTCGGCAGTTCGCAATTCGAGGTCGAGGGCCTGCATTCGACTTCGACCGTGATTCCCGCCGAAAACCTGCGATTGTTCGGTCTCGAAAACGTGCTGCGGATGTACATGGCGGTTTCGAGCACGTCCACCTCGCTCTATCGGCACTGGCTTGCGGCGAAGGAGCGAGGCTTGAGCCATTTCACCTACGCCGGCCACGATCTGATCGTGGACGAACTCGAGCCCAACGGTCGCCTGCCTTATCTGATGGATACGCCAAGCACCAAGGCGGAGGTGGACGCCACAACCGACGCCGCTTCGCTGATCGGCGCAAGGGTGTGCACGGAGGGCCAATACGCCCATATCCGCAACGCCAGCCTGATGGCGTTCGGCCTGGTTTCCGGCTATCTGGCCCGCAAGGGCATGGTGCTGGTGGACACCAAGACGGAACACGGCCTCAATAGCGACGGCGCCATCGTCGTCGCCGACGAGTTGTTCACCATGGATTCGAGCCGCTTCTGGAAACTGGCCGAGAACGGCGAAGTGCTGAGACGCGACGGGCAGCCGGTTTCCTTCTCCAAGGAGTTTGCCCGCGGTATGGTGACAAGCCGCGACCAGCAGTTCACCGAAGAGCAGGCCAACGAGATCGCCGTGCGCTATATCGGCGGCGTCCAGCATCTGACCGGAAACGTTTTCGAGCCTGACTTGCGGCCGCGGGACCAGCGCATTATCGAATCGACCAATCTGATTCTGGATGCGCTGCTTTGAGCTTCGTGGCTTCGATCCGTCGCCCCTGTGGGGCGGCGCTACGCACCGTCCAAAATGGCAATCCTGCCATTTTGTCGCAGAATCTCGCAGGGCGAAATAATTTCTGATTTCTGACAGACTTCATGCGAATGCCAAGCGGTTCCGCCGCTCAACGGGATTGGTCCGAAAGATGAGTACATTGAAGTTCACCAGCATGTTGCCCGCGACGCTCGGCCTTTTGCTGCTCGTCGCCTGTGCGCCGGACCAGCCGGTGCAGCCGCCGGCGGCGGTCGGCGAAGCGGAGTATCAGCGGGCGGAGCGGATGCTTGGGCCGAATACCGCGCCTTTGCTTGCGGGGCACATTGCGGCGCATTATTGGCAGGACGACGATCAACTGATCTATCGGCGTTCGGACCTGGGCGCGCAAAGCTATTTGATATTCGATCCAGCCACCGGCGAAAAGAGTGTGCTGATCGACAACGAGCGTCTCGCGGAGGCGCTGGCGGAATTGCTCGGGCGGGAAGTCGACGCGCGCGGATTGACGCTTGCCGACATTCGTCTGACTGGCGACTCGGGCGCATTGTTGTTCAACTTCGAGGGACGGCGCTACTCGCTCACGCGGGAAGAAAATCCCACGCTGCTGCAACTCGAACGCGATCCGCCCGACGAATTCCTGTCCCCCGACGGCAGCCGCGCGGCCTTCGTCCGCGAACACAATCTGTGGATTCGGGATACCGCTACCGGCGAACTGACCCAGTTGACCTTCGACGGCGAAGAGAATTACGGCTACGCCACCGACAACGCCGGCTGGATCCGCGGCGACGGACCGGTGCTCAAGTGGTCGCCGGATTCGAACAAGATCGCCACCTTCCGCCACGAC
>JANQSV010000313.1 GCA_028279115.1 Pseudomonadales bacterium | reverse complement strand
TATGACCGTATGGTGAGGATACAGACTCTTGCTGGAAGTTAGCACGAACCAATCGGGATGATCCTTACACCAATTCAAGTATTTCTCGTCGTCCGACTGAAATTCGATAATCATTTATCTGCATTCCTGAAAAACAAGTTCAATTCCGATCCAAACCCCGGTGGAGTCACCGATTCGCGCGATCCTCGATTAGGTGCTCTACCACGGCGGGGTCGGCGAGGGTGGTGGTGTCGCCAAGGTTGTCGAGTTCGTTGGCGGCGATCTTGCGCAGGATGCGGCGCATGATCTTGCCTGAGCGCGTCTTGGGCAGGCCGGGGGCGAACTGGATGACTTCGGGCTTGGCGAAGGCGCCGATTTCCTTGCTGACGAACCGGGTCAGTTCCTTGCGGAGTTCTTCCGAGGATTCGAGTCCGGTCATCAGGGTGACATAGGCGTAGATGCCCTGGCCCTTGATCTCGTGGGGGTAGCCGACGACCGCGGCTTCGGCGACGGTTTCGTGCAGCACGAGGGCGCTTTCGATCTCGGCGGTGCCGAGGCGATGGCCCGATACGTTGATGACGTCGTCGACGCGGCCGGTTACCCAGTAGTACCCGTCGGCGTCGCGGCGGGCGCTGTCGCCGGTGAAATAGTAGCCGGGGTAGGCGGTGAAATAGGTATCGACGCAGCGCTGGTGGTCGCCGTAAACGGTGCGGATCTGGCTCGGCCAGCTTTGCTTGATGACCAGGTTGCCGACGGCTTCGCCGGACAATTCGTTGCCGTCGCTGTCGAGCAGGGCCGGGGCGACGCCGAAAAAGGGCCGGGTCGCGGAGCCGGGCTTGAGTTCGGTAACGCCGGGAACCGGCGAGATCATGATGCCGCCCGTCTCGGTCTGCCACCAGGTATCGACGATGGCGCAGCGGCCATCGCCGACGACGTGGTAATACCATTCCCAGGCTTCCGGATTGATCGGCTCGCCCACCGAACCGAGCAGGCGCAGGGATTCGCGCGACGTGCATTCGACCGGTTCGTTGCCGCAAGCCATCAAGGCGCGGATCGCGGTGGGCGCGGTGTAGAAGATATTGACCTGATGCTTGTCGACGACCTGCCAGAAGCGCGAGGCGTCGGGGCAGGTGGGCACGCCTTCGAACATGAGCGTGGTGGCGCCGTTGGCGAGCGGACCGTAGACGATGTAGGAATGGCCGGTGACCCAGCCCACGTCGGCGGTGCACCAGTAAATATCGCCCTCGTGATAATCGAAGATGTACTTGTGGGTGATGCTCGCGCCGAGCAGATAGCCGCCGGTGGTATGCAGCACGCCCTTTGGCTTGCCGGTGGAGCCCGAGGTGTAAAGAATGAATAGCGGGTCCTCGGCGTCCATGATTTCGGGATCGCATTCCTCGCTGACCGCTCCGGTCGCGTTGTGATAGCAGATATCGCGCTCTTCGCGCCAGGCGACCTCGCCGTTCGTGCGCCGCACCACGAAAACGCTATGCACGTCCGGGCAGTCTTCGAGCGCCTTGTCGACGTTGTTCTTGAGCGGGATCAGGCGCCGGCCGCGCACGCCTTCGTCGGCGGTGATGACGGTGCGGCAGTCGGAATCGAGAATGCGGTCCTTGAGCGATTCGGGCGAGAAGCCGCCGAACACCACGGAATGAATGGCGCCGATACGGGCGCAGGCGAGCATGGCGTAGGCCGCTTCCGGGATCATCGGCAGATAGATGCAGACCCGGTCGCCCTTGCCGACGCCGCGGGCCTTGAGCGCATTGGCGAACCTGCCGACCGCCCGGTGCAGTTCGCGATAGCTGATATGTTGCTGCTGGTCGGGTTCGTCGCCTTCCCAGATGATCGCCGTCTGCTCGCCGCGGCGCGCCAGATGCCGGTCGACGCAGTTGTACGCCACGTTGAGTTTTCCGCCGTCGAACCAGCGCACATCGGCGGCGCCGAAATCGCCCGCCGTCACCTTTTGCCAGGGCTCGTGCCAGTACAGGAAGCGGGCGGCCATTTCCGCCCAGAATTCTTCCGGGTCCTCGATCGACTGCCGGTACATTGCCTCGAACTGTTCGCTGTCGAGGTGGCTCTTGGCGGCGGCCGACTCGCTGACAGGGTAGATGGCGTTCTCTGACATTGAAATTTCCTGAAATTCGCTCGTGATGTTTGGGTTTGTACTCGTTTATGCCAAAGCGGCCGGATCGATTGCAAGACGCAGATTATCTATCAGTCGCGTGCCGCCGAGAAAGGCGGCCGCGAGAATGACGAGTTCGCTGTCGGCGATACTCGCCGGCCGCAAGGTCTGTGCATCGCAGATGTCGAGATATTCGAGATTGAATCCGGCCGCGGTCAATCTTTCCCGGCCGCGAGAGGCGGCACCCGGATAGTCCCGTTCGCCACTGCGGATCTCATCGGCGATGCCGCGCAATTCACGATAAAGCGCCGGCGCCGCCCGCCGCTCGTCGGCGGAGAGATAGGCATTGCGCGAACTCATGGCAAGGCCGTCGGCTTCACGCATGGTTTCCACGCCGGCGATGCGCGTGCTCATGCCGAGGTCGGCCGCCAGCTTGCTAATGAGCAGGAATTGCTGGTAATCCTTCAGCCCCAGATAAGCGGTTTCAGGCTGCACGAAATTGAACAGCCTCGTGACCACGGTGGCGACGCCGTCGAAATGACCGGGCCGCGAGGCGCCGCACCAGCGTTCGGAGAGGTCCGGCACGTGCACCCGCGTCGATTGTTCGGGATGCTCGCCGTAAACCTCTCTAACGGTCGGGTGAAGCAACAGGTCGCAGCCGTGTACGGAGAGGACGTCCCGATCCTTATCGAGAGTGCGCGGATAATCGGTATAGTCTTCCTTCGGGCCGAATTGCAGTGGATTGACGAAAATCGTCACCACGCTGAAATCGCATTCCGCGCGGCAGCGTTCCAGCAAGGCCAGATGGCCCGCATGGATATTGCCCATGGTCGGAACGAGACCGATGCGCCGCCCCCGCATGCGTTGTCGTTCGAGAATTTCGCGCGCCTGATCGATCCGGCTGAAGTCGTGCATGGGGTGCTCTCTGGCTGCCGCGTGGGGTAGGGATTCAGTCAAAGCAGTGCTCGGGAGCGGGAAAACGGCGACTTTTCACGGCATGAACGTATGCTTCGATCGCGCCGGGTATGCCCGCACCCGATTCGGCGAGGAAGTTCTTGACGAACTTCGGCGTGATCGGGGAGATGCCGAGTACATCGTGCAGGACCATGATCTGGCCGTCGGTTTCGGGACCGGCGCCGATGCCGATTACCGGAATTTCGAGCATTTCCGTAATCGTTTTCGCCAGGGCAACCGGCACGCATTCGAGCAGCAGCAGACTGGCGCCCGATTCTTCCAGCAGTTGCGCCTCTTCGATGATCGACTGCGCCTGGCTGGTGTCGCGGCCCTGCACGTGGAAACCGCCGATGCGATTGACCGATTGCGGCGTCAGCCCCATGTGCGCGCAAACGGGAATGCCGCGCTCGGCGAGCAGGCGGGTGGTATTGGCGATCCAGGCGCCGCCTTCGAGCTTGACGACTTGGGCGCCGGCCCGCATCAGCGCGGCGGCGTTCTGCAAGGTCTGGGATTCCGAGGCGTAGCTCATGAAAGGCATGTCGCCCATCAGCAAGGCGCCTTCGTTGCCGCGTTTGACGCAACTCATGTGGTAGATCATGTCGTTCATGGTGACGGGCAAGGTGCTGTCATGCCCCTGCAGCACCATGCCGAGCGAGTCGCCGACCAGCAGCACTTCGACGCCGGCCTTGTCGGCCACGCCGGCGAAGCAGGCGTCATAGGCTGCCAGGCAGACGAATTTCTCGCCCGCGCGCTTCATTTTCTTCAGCCGCGTCAGTGTAACGCTGCCGGGACCACGTTGGGCACTCATTGTTTTGCCGCCATCAAGCTTCCGGGGTGCAAATTGTAAAGGAACGGTGAATCAAGTGGCAGAGATGTTTCGTGTTGATGTTGCGGCGGTTCTCCCTTCGCCAGCGAGATTCTGCGACTTCGCTTCGCTGCGCGCAGAATGACAATGGAGGAAAATGTCATTCTGCGCGCAGTCGCAGAATCTCCTCGGGCATTCTTTACGCTACTGGCTGCGCCGGCCAGTCCGCCTCCTGCGGCGTTTCGGCCGTGCGGACAACTGTTCGAGCATGTGGACTCGCTGGTTCTGGTCGACGTCCTGGAAAGTCGTCCACCACTCGCCCATGCCGCCGGCGTCTTCGCCGCTGCGCTCGCGCAGGAGCAGGAAATCGTAGCCGGCGCGGAACCGCGGGTGATCGAAGCAGAAGTTCACGCTGCGGCGGTCCTTGCGCTCAAGGCGGATTTGCAGCTCCCAGATTTCCTTGCTGATGTTGCTGATCCGGCGCGGAATCGTCGTATGTTGCGATTGTTCGAGCACCACCTCTTCGGCGCATTCGCGCTGGCGCATCAGATGCCGGTCGCCTTCCAGCCTGGCCATGCGTCGTTGCAGCGGCGGCCAGAGCAGCGCCGCGAGCAAAAAGCCCGGAGTGACGCCGAGCCCCCTGGCGATACGGTCGTCGCTATTGCGCAAGGCGAGCCCTACGAGCCGGTCGGCCGGGTCCGCCGCCTCGTCCCCGTCGACAAAGCCATGGCTGAAAAGCGCCCGGTCGATGCCGTAGTCCTTGTGCATCCGGAAGGATTCGGCGGCATGGCCGCCGCAAAGCAGTTTCAGCAATTCGTCGAACAGCCGGGGGGAGGATGCCGATTCGAGCAGATGGGCCAGTTCCCTGATCGGTGTTTCGGTAGCGTCATCCATGCCGAATTCGAGCTTGGCGGCGAAGCGGATGGCGCGCAACATGCGCACCGGGTCTTCGCGGTAGCGCTCGCCCGCATCGCCGACGATGCGCAGGCGGCGCTCGCGCAAATCGCGCAGGCCGTCGTGGAAATCGAACAGGGCGAATCCATCGGTCGTGTAATACAGCGCGTTGACGGTGAAATCACGGCGACCGGCGTCTTCGTCGATATCGCCATAGACATTGTCGATCAGGGTCATGCCGGTATGGGAATGCGCCGAATCGAGTTCCCGTGACTGTTCGCGGCTCGGCGCATTCCGGAACCGGTTGCTTGCCTCGTGATGGCCCCTGAAGGTGGTCACTTCGATCACCTCCCGGCCGAAGCGCACATGGACGATCTTGAAGCGGCGCCCGACGATGCGCGAGCGGCGGAAAATCCGCCGCACGTCTTCGGGATGGGCGTCGGTGGCGACGTCGAAGTCCTTCGGATGCAGTCCGAGCAGCAGGTCGCGCACGCAGCCGCCGACCAGGAAGGCGGCGAAGCCCGCGTTTTGCAGGCCATGGATTACGCGCAGCGCGGCTGTCGAAATATCCTTGCGGGAGATGCCGTGTTCCTCGCGGGGAATAACGGCGGCATGTTCGATTCCAGGCAATGTGTCGATCGAATTCATCAGGTCAGTAACAGAGGTTGATATGCGGCACCGGTCCGAAATGGTCAAAACAACGGCCTTCAGGCGGTTTGTTTCTTTTTTCGCGGGATTCCGTAGCGCTGGCGGCGCTCCCAGAGGCATTTGCGGCTGATGCCAAGTCTTCTGGCCAGCTCGGTTTCGGTCATGGAATCCTGATGTTCAAGCACGAAATGCTGGAAATAGTCTTCGAGCGAGAGTTCCTGGCCGGCCTCGGCGGAATCCGCGCCCTTGAACCAGCCGGCGCCGTTTTCGTTTCTGACGGATTTTTCCATGGCCAGGAAGTCTTCGTCGATCGTGCCGCCTTCGGCGAGGACGACCGCGCGTTCGATGGCGTTCTCGAGCTCGCGCACATTGCCCGGCCAGTCATAGGAAGTGATTGCGCGTTCGGCGCCCTTGCCGAAACGCATCGCCGGGGTTTTCAGCCGGCTGCAAGTGCCGCGCAGGATTGCCCACGCCAGTTCGAGAATGTCGTCGCCCCGCTCGCGCAGGGGCGGAATCTGCAAGCGCATGACGTTGATTCGATAGTACAGATCTTCACGGAACCCGCGTTCGGCCACGAGTTGCTTCAGGTCGCGCTGGCTGGCGGCGACCAGGCGCAGGTCGATCTTGCGCGATTCCACCGCGCCGATCTTGCGTATTTCGCCGTCTTGCAGCACCCGCACCAGGCGCCCCTGGGCCGTAAGCGGCAATTCGCCGATTTCGTCGAGGAACAAGGTGCCGCCGTCGGCGGTCTCAACGAGTCCCGTGCGCGCTTTCGTGGCGCCGGCGAACGCGCCTTTTTCATGACCGAACAGTTCCGCTTCGATCAGGTTTTCGGGGATTGCGGCGCAATTTACCGCGACGATCGGATTTTCCCGATCGCTGAGGTCGTGGATCGCCCGCGCCACGAGTTCCTTGCCGGTGCCCGACTCGCCGTTGATCAGCACCGGCGAGCCGGCGCCGGCGACCTTGCGCGCGCGGCGGAACAACTCCCGCATCTCCGCGCAGCGGCCGATCATGCCGGCCAAGGGTTCATGAACATGCTCATGAACGTGCGCATGAACATTGCCGTCCGCGGGCGTCTGGCGGCCGTGTTCCCCGATGATCTTTTCCAGCGATGCGATCAACTCGCCATGATCGAAGGGTTTGGCGATATAGTCGACCGCGCCGAGCTTCATCGAATCGATGGCGGAGCGGATGCTGGAATAGCTGGTCATGATCAGCACCGGCGCGGACGTCGCCTTGATCAGGTCGGTGCCGGGCGCGCCGGGGAGTTTCAGGTCGCTGATGATGGCGTCGAACTTGTCGACGTCGAATCGATCGAGCGATTCGCGTACCGAAGCCGCCTCGCTGACGCGAAAACTGTGCCTTTCGAGCAGGCGCTTGAGCGTGCCGCGGATGACCGCTTCGTCCTCGACGACAAGAACTTCGCGCTCCGCAGCCATATCAGTTTCCCGGTCGGATTCTCGCTGCGGCCTTTGGCGGGGGGAAACGCAATACGACTCGGGTGCCGCAGCCCTGGACCCGATCGACCGGACTGATTATATCAATATCGCCCTTGAAGTCCTCAACCGCGCCATAGACCAGGGAAAGCCCGAGCCCGGTGCCCGCTCCCGGTTCCTTGGTAGTGAAGAAGGGTTCGAAAATGCGATCCCGGATGGCCGGCGAGATGCCGGTCCCCTCGTCTTCCACGGTTATCTCCACCCCATTGCCGCCGGTGCGGCAGGCGACCCGGACCGGAGCGCCGGGCCGGCTGGCGTCGCGCGCGTTGCCGATGAGATTGATCAGAACCTGCAGCAGGCGCTGGGAATCGCCGTCGATCACGGTCTCGCGGTCGCCGTCGAGCGCGAGTTCGACTTTCCCGGCCTTGCGGTCGAGCGAAATCAGCGTCGCCGCCTCTTCCATGCAGGCGAAGACATTGATCGATTCCTGTTGCGCCGCGGCCCGCCGTTCGCCGAAATGCGCGAAGTTCATGAGCGATTGCAGGATGCGCGACGTGCGGTCGGTTTGCTCGACGATCTGATTCGCCAGTTTGCGCAATTCCTCGTCCTGGTATTCGTCGCGGATGGTCTGCGCCAGGCAGGCGATGCCGGTGACCGGATTGCCGATTTCGTGGGCGATGCCGGCGGCAAGCTGGCCGATGGAAGCGAGCCTGGCGCTATGGGCCAGCCCGGCTTCGAGGTCTTCGGTTTCGGTGATATCCTCGATCAGTACGATCATGCCCTCGTGGGGCGTATCCGCTTCCATGGACTTCTCGATCAGCGCCTTGTGCAGATTTACCGTGCGCCGCCTGCCGCCGAATTCGAAACGTCCCTTGCGGGCATGATCGGTTTCGCCGGCGATGAAATCCACGAGCAACTCGCGCCAGGGCTGATCGAGTTCATCGATGCGCAGGCCGACGACCGCGCTTTCCCGGATGCCCGTCAGTGCCTCGAGGGCCTGATTCCACATGACGATTTCCCGGTCCACGCTGACCGAACAAACGCCAAGCGGCAATTCAAGCAGCATCTGCCGGTGATAGCGCCGCAGGCTGTCGAGTTCGGCCGCGAGCCCCGACAGATTGCTGCGGTAGGCCTCGATCCTGCTTTCGATCAGGGTGACGTCGGAGCGCGGTTGATCCGGCGCCGCGCCGCAGGGCAGATAGCGGTCGATCAGGTCCTGGGCGAGGCTGGGCCCCATCAGTCCGGACAGATTGGCTTCAAGGCGGGCGCGCAATAGGCGCAATGCGAAGGGCCGTCCGTCGTCCATGTCAATACCGGTGTCCCGCAAGGCCTGCCGCACTTCACGGTCGGCCACTTTTTCCCCGAGGGGCTTGCCGAGGGATTCGATGAACTCCGCCGGCGACTTCGCCACCAGGCCGCCGCGGGCGCCATGTTTCAAGGTGTCCAGGGAGCAGATTTCCGCTGCGTGGCGCTCGGCGTTCGAAGTCTTGCTGTTGAGCGAAACAAGGGTGAACAGGATGGCGTTGACGATCAGGGACAACGCCGCCGCTTCGCGCCAGGCGACCGAGTCCAGCGACAGCGGTCCGGCTTCAAGGCTGGTCTCAAAAAAAACCGGCAGCAGGATGAACCAGAACCAGACCGCGGCGCCGCCCGCGAGTCCCGCCATGAATCCGCGCGCGTTGCCGCGGCGCCAATAGAGAATCGCCAGCGCGCCGGGCAGAAATTGCAGGCAGGCGCTGAAGGCGAGTACGGTGATGAAATCGAGGCCGATCTGTTGCTCGGGCAGGGCGTGAAACAGGAATCCGGCCCAGATCACGAGTGTGATCAGCAAGCGGCGCCTGCGCAGCAGCCAACGGTAAATGTCGTCTTTGGCCGAAGGCTGCTGCAGCGGCAGGATCAGATGATTCAGGCACATGTTGGACAGCGCCAGGGTGATGACGATGATCAGTCCGCTGGCCGCCGACAATCCGCCGAGGTAGGCAAGCAGGCTGAGCCAGGGCGCATCCCACGCATCGCC
>JANQSV010000310.1 GCA_028279115.1 Pseudomonadales bacterium | reverse complement strand
ATCCTGCTTACGGGCTGACCGCCGGCGCCGGTCTGGTAAGTCACCAGCTTGCGCCCGAGCCAATGCTCCGCGAACGCCTGCGCCTCGGTGGCGCTGTTTACCAGCTTGACGCCGCCGGCCTTGCCCCGCCCGCCCGCATGCACTTGCGCCTTGACTACCCAGCGCCCGCCGCCGAGACGTTCGGTGGCGGCGACCGCTTCGGCCGCCGAATCGGCGGTCGCCGAACGCGATACCGGCAAGCCGTATTCGGCAAACAATTGTTTGGCCTGATATTCATGCAGATTCATCAAAGGATTCCTTTTGAAGTTCCTGATCCCGAGCGCGGGCGTGTCAACTCTTTTTGCCGGGTTTGCGGTTTGCCTTGTGGATCGCGTGACCGTGGACCGCCAGCGCCGATTCATGCACGACTTCGGACAGCGCGGGATGCGGGAACATGGTCAGCGCAATGTCTTCCGCGCTGGCGCCGAATTCCATGGCGATCACGATTTGCTGCAGGAGATCCGCCGCGCTGGCTCCGATGACCTGACAGCCAACGATGCGGTCGGTGGATTTTTCGACGACAAGCTTCACCAGGCCGTCGGTATCGTTGGCCGCGAGGGCGCGGCCGCTGGCGGCAAATGAGAAACTGCCCGTGACGCACTCGACGCCGGCCAGTTTCAACTCGTCCTCGTTTTTGCCGGCCCAGGCGATTTCCGGATGGGTATAAATGACCGAAGGCACGAGTTCGTAGTTCACTTGCGTCTTCTTGCCCGCGAGCCGTTCCGCGACCATGACGCCTTCCTCCATGCCCTTGTGCGCGAGCATGGGGCCCCTGACCAGGTCGCCGACCGCGTAGACGCCGGGAATATTGGTGGCGCAATATTCGTCGACTTCGACGAATCCCCGCTTGTCGACGGCGAGACCCGCCGCGGGCTCCGCGAGCCCGCCGCTAACCGGACGTCTGCCCACGGCGACGATCAGCTTGTCGAACACGGCTTCGCCGGCGCCCTCCCCGTCCTCGTAGGAGACGGTCACGGTTTTTTTCCTTCCCTTGCTTGCGCGGCTGCCGGTGACCTTCGCGCCAAGTTTGATGTCGAGCCCTTGCTTGCTCAGGAATCTCAACGACTCCCGGGCCATTTGCCGATCCAGCGCGGGCAGGAAATCATCGAGCGCTTCGAGGATGGTCACCTGGCTGCCGAGGCGACTCCAGACGCTGCCGAGTTCGAGCCCGATAACGCCGGCGCCGATGACGCCGAGCCGTTCGGGGACCGCGTTGAATTCCAGCGCGCCGGTGGAGTCGACGATCAACTCGTTGTCGACCGGCGCCGGCGGAATCGTGCTCGGCTCGGAACCGCTGGCGAGAATCACCGTGCCGGCGCTCAGTTCCTCTTCCGAGCCATCGGGGCTCGTAACGCGCACCCTGCCCTTGCCGAGCAATGCGCCGGCACCGGAAATTCCGCTCACCTTGTTGCTTCTGAACAGTCCGGCGACGCCTTTGGTGAGTTGCTCCACAACCTTGTTCTTGCGCCCCATCATCGCGCCGACGTCGATCGAGCCCTGTTCGGCCCTAATGCCGTGATCGGCGAAGTGACGCTGCATTTCGTAAAACTTGTGCGAGGTGTCGAGCAATGCCTTCGAAGGAATACAGCCCACGTTCAGGCAGGTTCCGCCGTATACGGCTTTATTGGAGGCGGAAAGCCATTTCTCCACGCAGGCGGTGTTGAATCCCAACTGGGCGCAACGGATGGCCGCCACATAACCGGCCGGCCCCGAACCGATAACCACTACATCGAACTGTCTTGACATACATGCCTCTTTTCCAGCGATTCTTGGCTTTCCAACGAGATCCTGCGACTACGCGCAGGATGACATTCTTCTCCATTGTCATTCTGCGCGTAGCGAAGCACCCCCACTTCGTCATTCTGCGCGAAGCGAAGCGTAGTCGCAGAATCTCTCCGTTCTTTCTTTCATTTTCAGATTTCCAGCACCAGCCGGGTCGGGTCTTCGAGCAGTTCCTTGATCGTCACCAGGAATTGCACCGCCTCCTTGCCGTCGATCAGGCGATGGTCGTAGGAAAGCGCCAGATACATCATGGGAAGTATCCTGATTTCGCCTTCGACCGCCATCGGCCGCTCCTGGATCTTGTGCATGCCGAGAATCGCCGTTTGCGGCGGATTGAGAATCGGCGTCGAAAGCAGCGAACCGAAGATGCCGCCGTTGGAGATGGTGAAAGTGCCGCCGGCGAGTTCCTCGATCGCCAGCTTGCCCGCGCGGGCCTTTTCGCCGAATGCGAGGATTTCCTTCTCGATGCGGGCGAAGCCCATGTTGTCGGCGTCGCGCAACACCGGCACGACGAGTCCCCGCGGCGAGGAGACCGCCACGCCGATGTCCTGGTAGCCGTGATAGACGATGTCGCCGCCGTCGATCGACGCATTGACCGCCGGGAAGCGCTTCAACGCCTCGATCGAAGCGCGGACGAAGAACGACATGTAGCCGAGACGGACGCCGTCATGGGTTTCCTGGAAGCGCTCCTGATGCCGTTTGCGGATTTCCATCACCGGCCGCATGTCGACCTCGTTGAAGGTCGTCAACATGGCCGTGCTGTTGCTCGCTTCGAGCAGCCGCTGGGCGACCCGCGCGCGCAACCGGCTCATGGGCACGCGTTCTTCCTTGCGATTCTCCATGGATTGGGGCACGGGCGCGGCGGAGCTCGGCGCGGGCGCCGGAGGCGGGTCGGATTCGCCGGTTTTCAACCGGTCGAGCACGTCCTGCCGGGTAATGCGGCCGCCCTTGCCACTGCCTTGAATGTCTTCGGGGTCCAGTTCGTTTTCTTCCATCATTCTGCGTGCCGCGGGACCCGCAGCCGCCGCTTCGCGGGATTCTTCCGCGGGGAGGGGCCGGGGCTGTTCCGGGACTTCGGCGGCAGCCGGCGGTTCGATGGCTTCGCCCGGCGCCAGAGGCTCGATCCTGCCGATGGGTTCATTGCTGAGGACGGTATCGCCGGTGTGTTTATAGATTTCCTTGAGGACGCCGTCCGCCGGCGAAGGGACTTCGATCACCACCTTGTCGGTTTCGATGTCCACGAGCGCCTCGTCACGCCTCACCGTCTCCCCGGCTTTCCTGTGCCATGAGGCTATCGTTCCGTCAGGCACCGACTCCGGCAGGGTCGGGGCATTCAATTCGATTGTCATTGCTTCTTCCGTTCCGGTTTATGTAGTGAATCGGCAGTCAGCTCGAGCGCATCGCGCAGAAAATCCTCTTGCTGGCGCAGATGCAGGGCGAGATACCCCGCCGCGGCCGCCGCCGAGGCCTCCCTGCCCGCGTATTCGAGCCAGATTTCGGGAAAAAGTTCGCCGATGGCGCGGCGCATATGGTGCTGGCTCGAATACCAGGCGCCCTGGTTCATGGGTTCTTCCTGGCACCAGACGATGGATTTTACGTTCCAGTAGCGGCTTATGCAGCGGCTGAAGTCTTCCTGGGGGAAGGGATACAACTGTTCGAGCCGGATGATGGCGATATTGTCGATGCCGCGGGCGCGGCGCATTTCGTCGAGGTCGTAGAACACCTTGCCGCTGCAGATCACCAGTTTTTGGGTTGTTTCGGGATCGGGTCCGGCTGGGTCGTCGAGCACGACCTGGAAACTGCCGTTCGCCAGCTCTTCGAGACTGCAGGCGCATTCCCGGCGCCGCAACAGGCTCTTCGGCGACATCACCACCAGCGGTTTGCGCAATGGGCTGAGCACCTGCTTGCGCAGCATGTGAAACACTTGGGCGGCATTGGTGGGCAGGCAGACCTGGATATTGTGTTCGGCGCTCAGTTGCAGAAAGCGCTCGAGTCTCGCCGAAGAATGTTCCGGACCCTGCCCCTCGTAGCCGTGGGGCAGCAGCATCGTCAGACCGCAAAGCCGCTGCCACTTGTGTTCCCCGCTGGTGATGAACTGATCGATGACGACCTGGGCCGAATTGGCGAAATCGCCGAACTGGGCCTCCCAGATCACGAGCGCGTTCGGCGTGGTGGTGGCGTAACCGTATTCAAAAGCAAGCACCGCCTCTTCGGACAGCAGCGAGTCGTAGATCGTGAACGAGCCCTGATCCTTTTGCAGTTGTTGCAGCGGTACGTATTCCGTCCCGGCATCCTGATCGAGCAGCACGGCATGGCGATGGGCGAAGGTTCCGCGGCCGCAGTCCTGACCGGTGATGCGAACCTTGTTGCCGCTGACCAGAATGCTGGCGTAGGCGAGCGTTTCGGCGAAGCCCCAGTCGACGGGAAGCTTCCCCTCCGCCATGTTTCTGCGATCGTCCATCAGCTTGTCGACCTGGCGATGCAGGCGGAATCCTTCGGGCTTCACCGTGAGTTTGCGCGCCAGAACCTGCAGATTCGCCAACGGCATCGAGGTTTGGTAATGGGGACTCCAGTCGTGACCGAGGTAAGGGCTCCAGTCGACGAACAGCTCCACCGAGGGCTCCTTGACCAGACTCTTCACCACGTGTTCCCCGGTATCGAGCGCGGCGCGATAGCCGCTTTCGAGCGCCCTGGAATCTCCGGGAGAAACGATGTCTTCCTCGGCCAGCCTTGCCGCGTACAACGCGCGCGCGGTCTTGTGCCCTCGTATCCTCTCATACATCAGCGGCTGGGTTATGGCCGGTTCGTCCGTCTCGTTATGCCCTTTGCGCCGGTAGCAGACCAGGTCGATCACGACATCCTTCTTGAACTGGTAGCGGTAGTCGAGCGCGAGGCGGGTCACGAACAGCACGGCTTCCGGATCGTCGGCGTTGACGTGGAAGATCGGCGCCTGGACCATCTTCGCCACGTCGGTGCAATATTCCGTCGAGCGCGCGTCTTCCTGCTTGCTCGTAGTGAAGCCGACCTGGTTGTTGATGATTATGTGTACGGTGCCGCCGGTGGAAAATGCGCGCGTGCGCGACATCTGGAAGGTTTCCATGACCACGCCCTGTCCGGCGAAAGCCGCATCGCCATGCACGATCACCGGCAGCACCAGGTTGCCTTGCTTGTCTTCGCGCCGCGATTGCCGCGCCCTGACCGAACCTTCCACCACCGGGGCGACGATTTCCAGGTGGGATGGATTGAATGCCAGCGCGATGTGCACTTCGCCGCCGGGAGTCATGACGTTGGAAGAGAAACCCTGGTGGTACTTGACGTCGCCCGAACTTTGGTAAACCGCCTTGCCTTCGAATTCGTCGAACAGATCGGAGGGGTTCTTGCCGAGAAGGTTGACCAGTACGTTGAGGCGACCGCGATGAGCCATGCCGAGTACGACTTCCTTCACGCCATAGGCGCCGGCGCGCTGTACGACCTCGTCGAGCAATGGAATCAGGCATTCGCCGCCTTCGAGTCCGAAGCGCTTGGTTCCCGGATATTTGCCGTCGAGATGTTTTTCCAGTCCCTCCGCCGCGGTTAGCCTTTCAAGCAGATGTTTCTTTTCCTCGTTGCTGAAATGCAGGTAGCCTTCGGTGCTTTCGATGTTTTGCTGAATCCACTGTTGCTCGGCGAGACTGACGATATGCATGTACTCATAGCCGATCGAACCGCAATAAATTCTTTTCATGGTATCGACAAGGCCGCGCAGGGTGTCCCTGGATTTGTCGATGAACAGTCCGCCAACCTGGAAGATCGTCGAATAATCGATGGGCGACAGATCGTGAAACTCGATTTCCAGATCGGGCACACGCAGCCTTTTCATCAATCCGAGCGGGTCGAGCAAAGCTTTCTGGTGTCCTCTTTCACGATAGGAAGTGATCAGCTCCAACACTTGGATCTGCTTTTGTTCGTGCGCCGAATTTACGACGGCGTCGTCGCTGAGCACTTGGGTATAACGGCTGATCTTGCCGAGCTTGCGGAAGTCGGAGCGAATCTGCGAATGGGAAACCTCGCTCATGCCGCCGGCGTCCGGCGGAAGATCCGAGAAGAACACGCGCCATTCCTCGGGCACTGAAGCGGGATTGGCCAACCAGCTCTCATAGAGTCCGTCGACGTATTCCGCGTTCGAACCGGAAAGATGGCCGGTGCTCCAAAGTAATTCCATAACGTTTTGCTGCATTGCGGGTGTCTCGTTCCCGGCTCGAACCGACCTGGATTCGGTTGCTCAAGTTCCTTGCCGTATCAGCATGGATCTGATGCGACCGATCGCGCGCGTCGGGTTCAGGCCCTGGGGGCACACCGCGACGCAGTTCATGTTACCCCGGCAGCGAAACACGCTGAACGGATCGTCGAGTTCCGCCAGGCGCTCCGCGGTCGCGGTATCCCTGCTATCGGCCAGAAACCGGTATGCCTGCAACAATCCGGCAGGCCCGATGAATTTATCCGGATTCCACCAGAAGGAGGGGCAACTGGTACTGCAGCAGGCGCACAGAATGCATTCGTACAGGCCATCGAGTTTTTCACGATCTTCCGGCGATTGCAGACGCTCGATGGGCGGCGGCGGTTCGTCGTTGATCAGATATGGCTTGACCTTTTCGAATTGCCGGTAGAACTGCGACAGGTCGACGACGAGGTCGCGAATCACCGGCAAACCCGGCAGCGGCCGCAATACCAGCTTGCGCCCCGGCCCCGCCGCCCGGGAAACCGGCGTAATGCAGGCCAGCCCGTTGACGCCGTTGATATTCATGCCGTCCGAGCCGCAAACCCCTTCCCGGCAGGAGCGCCGGTAGGCGATGGAGGGATCCTTGGCCTTGGCCAGTTCCAGCACGTCGAGGACCATGAGGTCGCGGCCTTCCGGCACGTCGACGTCGATTTCCTGCATTACCGGTTTGCTGTCCTGATCGGGATCGTAACGATAGATGCTGACTAACACGGTTGTTTCCCGGCCTTGAGCTTCTCTAGTAGCTTCTCGCCTTCGGTTCGAAGACGGGCACCACATTGGGTTTGAAATTGACTTCGCGCTTGCCGATTCTCTTTTCGTCCGGGAAATAAAGCGAGTGGCACAACCAATTGTCGTCGTCCCGTTCGCGATAGTCGTCTCTCGCGTGGGCGCCGCGGCTTTCGTTGCGGCCTTCGGCCGCGATCGCGGTGGCCTCGGCCACGGCGAACAGGTTTTCCAGTTCCAGCGCTTCAATGCGGGCGGTATTGAAGGCCGCGCTCTTGTCCGCCAGCCGGGAGTTCGCTATGCGGGGGCCGAGTTCGGCCAGCTTCGTCACGCCTTCGCGCATGAATTCCCCGGTGCGGAAGACGCCGAAATGCAATTGCATGACGTTCTGCAGTTCCGCCCGCAATACCACGGTGCTTTCGCCATCGGTCGATTCATCGAGCCGCCGCAGCCTGGCCATGGCGCGTTCGACGTCTTCCCTGGCCGCATTGCGGAGTTGCACGCCCTGTTGCAGCACTTGCTCGATATGCTTGCCGGCGGCGCGGCCGAAAACCACGAGATCGAGCAGGCTGTTGCCGCCGAGGCGGTTGGCGCCGTGCACCGAGACGCAGGCGACCTCCCCCGCCGCGAACAGGCCCGGAATCCGTTCGTCTTCGCCGGTGGCATTGCGGGTCAGCGCCTGGCCGTGAATATTGGTCGGGATCCCCCCCATCATGTAATGGCAGGTCGGCACCACGGGTATCGGCCCCCTGACCGGATCCACGCGCGCGAACGTGCGCGACAGTTCGAGAATGCCCGGCAGCTTGCTGTTCAGAACCTCGGCGCCGAGATGATCGAGTTTCAGCATGACATGGTCGCCATGTTCGCCGCAGCCCCTGCCTTCAAGAACTTCGAGCACCATGGATCTCGAGACCACGTCGCGACCGGCGAGATCCTTGGCGTTGGGCGCATAGCGTTCCATGAACCGCTCGCCGTCCTTGTTGATCAGGTAGCCGCCCTCTCCCCGGCAGCCTTCGGTCACCAACGTGCCGGCGCCGTAAATTCCCGTAGGGTGGAATTGCCACATTTCCATGTCCTGGGCGGGAAAACCGGCGCGCAGGCACATGCCGACGCCGTCGCCGGTATTGATCAGGGCATTGGTGGTCGACGCATAGATGCGTCCGGCGCCGCCGGTGGCCAGCACCGTGGCCGCGGCCTGCACGAAACAGACTTCGCCGCCGGCGATATCGATGGCGGTTACGCCGGTCACGGCGCCGTCCTGGTTCTTGACCAGATCCACGACGAACCATTCGTTGAGAAAAACCGTGTCGTTTTTCAGGTTGCCCTGATACAGGGCGTGCAGCAACGCATGGCCGGTGCGGTCCGCCGCGGCGCAGGTGCGCGCCGCCTGGCCGCCCTTGCCGAAATTCTTCGACTGACCGCCGAAAGGGCGCTGGTAGATGCGGCCGTCGGCCGTGCGGGAAAACGGCAGCCCCATGTGTTCGAGTTCGTAGACCGTCTGCGGCCCTTCCATGCACATGTATTCGATGGCGTCCTGATCGCCGATATAGTCCGATCCCTTGACGGTGTCGTACATGTGCCAGCGCCAGTCGTCTTCCGGGTCGGCGCTGCCGATCGCGCAGGTGATTCCACCCTGGGCGGAAACGGTATGCGAGCGGGTCGGAAACACCTTGGACAGGACCGCGGTGCGGAAACCCGACCGCGCCAGTTGCAGGGCCGCCCGCATGCCGGCCCCGCCGCCGCCGACGATGATCGCGTCGAAAGAGATTACCCTGAATCCGCTCATTATCCGCCCCAGATAATCCTTGCGCCCCATAGCAGATAGATCAGCGTCAGCAAGGCGCATGCCGCCTGGGTCAAGAGGCGGATCGCGGTCCCCGCCCTGCCCAGATGCGCCTCGTTGAGGTAATCGGTGGTTACGGTCCAGACGCCGACCCAGGCGTGGGCGCAGAGCGACAACAGCGCGATCAAACTGAAAATCTGCATGGCGGGCGCGTCGAATTGCGATCGCCAGCTTGCATAGTCCAACTCCCGGGTCAGCAACAGGCTGCCGAGGATGCAGACGGTATAGGCCAGCAGCACCAGCGCGCTCACACGTTGCACCAGCCAGTCGAATAGCCCGGAACGACCCAGGCTGGTGGCGTTGGTTACCATATCCACAATCCCGCGAGAATCGCGCCGATGGCCGAAAGTACGATAACGGCGGCCGCGGCGGTTCTGGCTGAGCGCCAGGTTTCCCCGATACCGACATCCATCAGCAAATGACGGCAGCCGGCGATCAGGTGGTAGAGCAAGGCGGCGACGGTCAGCCAGACGATGAAGCCCGCCGCCGGCGCGGAAAGCAATTCGGCCGCCTGTCTGAAACCGTCTTCGGAAGCCAGGGAAAGATCGAGCAGGTACAGCAACAGGGCCGTGGCCAGAAACAACAGAATTCCGGAAATCCTGTGCGTTATCGAAACCAGCGCCGTCACCGGCCATTTGATGCTGAAAAGGTTGAGATTGGTTGGTCTGCCGGTTTTCACTTTCTCTTTGCTGGCCTGATTCCCGAGCCAGCGAAAGTATATTCGGAGCGGGCTTGCGTGACAATCGCGGTTCCAATTTGACAATATCGAGGGACAGTCCCTAGTATTGCCTGCGCCGCGCGTTCGTGGCATTAAGGGAATCAGCAGGAAGCATCCGCCGATACGCTTGTTCTGACATCTGTAATCCGGAGTGGCCTATGATTGAACGAAAGGCGCAATTGATCGTCGACGGCAAACCGGAATCAGTCGAATTGCCTGTATATGGAAGCAGCCTCGGCCCG
>JANQSV010000287.1 GCA_028279115.1 Pseudomonadales bacterium | reverse complement strand
AATGACGGAGTGGGGGCGCTTCGCTGCGCGCAGAATGACGGAGCAGACGGTGACGGAGGGTCCAGCACGAAATGACGGCGGATAAGCTGAAAAAACAGGCGGCCGAAGCCGCACTGCGTTACGTCGAACCGAGGCTTGAGCGCGATACCTTGCTAGGCGTCGGCACCGGCTCCACGGTCAATCATTTCATCGCGGCGCTGGGCGACCTGCGCAGCCGGATCGACGCGGCGGTGTCGAGTTCGGATGAATCCACACGCCGGCTCGAGAAGCTCGGCATCAGCGTGATCGATCTCAACGCGGCGGGGTCCGTCGACTTCTACGTGGACGGCGCCGACGAAGCCAATCGCCACCTGCAATTGATCAAGGGCGGCGGCGGCGCGCTCACCAGGGAAAAGATCATCGCGGCGGCGGCGAAGGAATTCATCTGCATAGTCGACGAATCGAAACTCGTCCCGGTGCTCGGCAAGTTTCCGCTGCCGGTGGAAGTCATTCCCATGGCGCGCGGTCATGTCGCGCGCAAAATCTCGGCCATGGGCGGCATCCCCGCTTGGCGTGACGGATTCGTCACCGACAACGGGAACCATATCCTCGACATCCACAAGCTGGACCTGCGCGATCCGCGCACGATGGAGGCGCGACTCGACCAGATCGCCGGCGTTGTCTGCAACGGGCTGTTCGTGCGCCGGGCGGCGGATCAGTTGTTGCTGGCCGGAGCGCAAGGCGTTCGCACTTTGCGCCCCGACGCCTGACCGCGGCAAAAACCGCGGACCCAAGCGATTACAGCGGAGTAACGTTTTCCGCCTGAGGACCTTTCTGACCCTGGCTTACCTGCATGCTGACCTTCTGGCCCTCATGCAACGTGCGGCGACCGGCGCCGTTAATGGCACTGAAATGTACGAAGACATCTTTGCCTCCCTCGCGCTCAATGAATCCGAAGCCCTTCTCATCATTGAACCACTTGACCACACCTTCAACTATCTCTGACATATCTAACTCTTGTTCCGAAAATTGGCATTCCACTATCGCGGAATCGTTCTTCTCCCTTGCATGTTACACGCGGGGAGCACCCTCCCCTGGACTGGGCCTGCTTTCATGCCAGGCCCTTTATACTGAATATATCCCGTCCGGGGCAGTGAATTATGGCAACGAATTGTTACAGGGACCGAATTCTACAGGAATAAGCTCTCAAATTGGTAACGAAACAGTCATATTTTTCCAAACAACGAGTCCGACAGCTCCCGGAAAACCGGATCGCGGAATTCGGGCGATTCGTTCACCAGGCGATGACGCGCTCCGGGGATCAGCACTTCCTTCGCGGCGGGAAATTTCCCGCGGATGGCGGGCAGATTGAATTTCCAGTCGACGGTTTCGTCCCCGGCGCCCTGAATGACGGTCAGCGGCGCCGGATGCGGGACCGCGGCGGCAAAGCGCCTGCCGTAATCGAACATCGCCCCGATCCAGCTTCGGGGAATGCGCGAACTTTGCAGTTCGTCCTCGTGGCGCAGGAAATCGAGAAACTCCCGATCATGGCTGCTTTCCGCGTACAGCCGCGGCGTGCCGTCGACGAACCAGCCGCTGAGCAGATACGCCAGCCGGCTCCGGTAGTGACGCGGGATGCGCACGAGGGGCGCGAGCAAGGCTATGCCGTCGAGGGCATGGGTTTCCATCAGCTCGTGGTGCAGGATGGAATCGATCAGGACCGCCGCGCCCGTGCTCTGGCCGACGGCGTGCCAGGGCCGCGCGAGCCGCTGCTCGCCGGCGAGCGCCAGCGCCCGGGAGAGTGCGTCGCAATAGCGCGAGAAATTGTCCACGCCGCCCATTTCCCCGCTCGACAGTCCATGTCCGGGCATGTCGAAGATGAAGGCCGCATAGCCCCGGTCGAGACACCAGCCGAGTGGATGGCGGTAGATGCCGGCATGGTCGAGATAGCCATGCAGCAGGAAGACCGTGCCTCGCGGCGCCCCTTGCGCTGAAGCCGCGAAATATTGCGCGACGAGTCTTTCACCAGCGCCCGGGTCAGCTCCGCCCCCGTCGAAGACGCCGAGACTGTGGTGAACCGGGCCGTCGTTCGTCGCGAAACGCAGACCGTAACGATCGAGGTAGTTCCGCAGCAGCCCGCTGTCCGGCGCCGCCGCGGAACAGTCGAGCGGCGGCGCCAGGGCGCGCAATTCTTCGGCGTGCGGGCGGCTGAACATGCAGCCTCAGGCGCTGGCGTAGCGGACCGACATTTCCTCGAGATTGTAGATCTTGCCGATGCGGTCGATCATGCCGGCGCAGCCGAACGACTCGAGCCGCGCCTTGACGATGTCGCGCATGGCATGCATCGTCGGCGTCAGGAACTTGCGCGGGTCGAACTCGGACGGGTTCTGCCCCAGGAATCGTCGCACCGCGCCGGTCGACGCAAGCCGCAAATCGGTATCGATATTGACCTTGCGCACGCCATGGCGGATGCCTTCCTGGATTTCCTCCACCGGCACGCCATAGGTCTCGGGGATTTCGCCGCCGAATTCGTTGATCACTTCGAGCCAGTCCTGGGGCACCGACGATGAACCATGCATGACGAGATGCGTGGAAGGAATCTTGGCGTGGATTTCCTTGATGCGGTCGATGGCGAGAATATCCCCCGTGGGAGGACGGCTGAACTTGTAGGCGCCATGGCTGGTGCCGACGGCGATGGCGAGGGCGTCGACGCCCGTGGCCTCGACGAAATCCGCGGCTTCCTGCGGGTCGGTGAGCAATTGCTCCATGGTCAACTTGCCCTCGGCGCCGATACCGTCTTCCTCGCCGGCCATGCCGGTCTCCAGCGAGCCGAGACAGCCGATTTCGCCTTCCACCGAAACGCCGCAGGCGTGGGCCATTTCCACCGCCTGGCGCGTTACCCGGACGTTGTATGCGAAATCCATCGGCGTCTTGCCGTCCTCGCCGAGGGAGCCGTCCATCATCACCGAAGTGAAACCGAGCTGGATCGAGCGCTGGCAAACAGCGGGAGAAACGCCGTGGTCCTGGTGCATGACGATGGGAATATGGGGAAATTCCTCGATCGCGCCCTGGATCAGGTGGCGCAGGAAATTCGCCCCGGCGTACTTTCTCGCGCCCGCCGACGCCTGCAGGATGACCGGGCTGCTGACTTCATCAGCCCCCTCCATGATGGCCCGCACCTGTTCGAGGTTGTTTACGTTGAAGGCGGGTACGCCATATTCGTTCTCGGCCGCGTGGTCGAGCAGTTGTCGCAAGGTTATGAGGGCCATTGGGTCTCCTGGTTGATTGCAGTCTATAGTGCTGGTTCGGTTGCCGCCCGCCCGGCGAGCGCGGCGACGGCGGGAAGCGTAACGCCTTGCACAGCTTCGAGGAAAGCGCCGCCTCCGGTAGAGATATAGGAAACCCCGTCCGCCACGTCAAATCGGTCGATGGCGGTGACGGTTTCGCCGCCGCCGGCAAGACTGAAGGCGGCGCTGCGCGCCACGGCGCGGGAAATCCGTTCGGTGCCTGCGGCGAAGGCCGGAAATTCAAATACGCCCATCGGGCCGTTCCAGATGACGGTGCCCATGGATTCTATCAGCGCGGCATAGCGCGCCGCGCTTTCCGGTCCGATGTCGAGGATCAGATCGTCTGCGGCGACATCGGCCACCGGCTTGATTGTGGCCTTTGCGCCCGAGTCGAATTCCCTGGCCACGCGCACGTCCACGGGCAGGGGAATATCGACCTTGTCCATCAGTTCGCGGGCGGTGTCGGCGAGTTCGGTTTCGTGCAGCGAACGCCCCACGGGATGGCCCGCCGCGAGCAGAAAGGTGTTGGCGATGCCGCCGCCGAGGAGCAGGTGGTCCGCCAGGGACGACAGATTGCGCAGCAATTCGAGCTTGCCGGACACTTTCGCGCCGCCGACGATGGCGAGCAGCGGCCGCTTCGGTTCGCGCATGGCGCGGCCGATGGCGCCGAGTTCCCGCGTGAGCAAGGGGCCGGCGCAGGCTTCGGCGGCGTGCCGCGCGACGCCGGCGGTACTCGCCTGGGCGCGGTGAGAGGTGCCGAATGCGCCCATGACGAAGACATCGCAAAGCGCGGCGTAGCGCGCGGCGAGTTTATCGCTGT
>JANQSV010000272.1 GCA_028279115.1 Pseudomonadales bacterium | reverse complement strand
GAGTAAAAGCGAGGGTTTGTAATCATGGGAAAACTACCTTAACTTTGCCCTCGAACTGTCCAATCAGACCCGACCACCTCAGTTGTTATCCACGAGTGTTGAAGTGCCGAATACTTTCTGTAAGTTCGTGGACGGTCGTCGAAGGATTTCCGCCGGGTGATCCTTCGTTCTCCCTGCGTTGCAACGAATCGCCGGATCTCTCGACCGCTTTTAGATAGCGTTGTTCTATCATCTGCCGATCACTAAAGGTTTTTCCTCCGCTGGAGTTGTAGTCGGGGCACAATTTTTCAAGCTTACGCTGGCACTGGTGCCGATCTATGGGGGCGTTCTGTTCCTGGTAGTGAAAAACTCCCCAGAGTTCGAAACAAGGGTTGGAAGTTGCTAACAGTATGTTGTTCCCCCGCGCCAAGTCTCTTGCTTCTTCATATCGCGGATGACTATCCCGATCGAACATTGCCCAATAAGTGTCATGTTTTGCGAGCGGATCATGCTTCGATTCCTCTTTTTCTTCGATGGCCCGTTCGACCACAGTTCTAGGGTCACCGCCGACAGGAATCAGAACTATTCGTACTGAAGGGTTTTCATAGATGCGGTTGAATGCCTTAAGGTAGTCCGGCTCCGTCGCCTTTCCTTCCGTGGCGACGACAATCCTTGCAGCTGGCGAGCGTACGGCCGATTTTCGCCCAATGCGTCTAAACCGGCTCATGATTCTGCAGAAATCTCTTCGCGGCGGATATCCAAAAAGAATTCATCGCCAATTGGAACGCCCCCGAATCTTCCGAGGCGGTATGCTTTCTCTATGTCGTCGCGAGAACGTAACTTGAATTCGGTCAGTGGTGTGAACCGGGTATCTCCCTCGCCACTCTTCTCGGTCATCCAGATTTCGTCTGGGTGCAAAATTCCACAGTTTAGTAGTGTAACGTCGTGGGTGGAAAAGATGAGTTGTGCGCCGTGTGCGTTCGATTCCTTGTTGACGAAAAGAGATACAAGTGCCCGGGCTAGGTTCGGGTGAAGGCTGGTGTCAATTTCGTCGACTACAACCAGAGCACCCAGAGCCAGTGCTTCCAGTGCAGGGACAAGCATTGAAATCAGGGTTTTAGTCCCCTTGCTCTCTAAAGGATAGTCGAAAGCGGTTGTGCGTCCTCCGGCCCCAGAATGCGTAAGTTGTAGCCGCTGGTGGTGAAGCAAATCGTCAAAATACGATTCCACCTCAATCTGGTCATTTTCCTCATAAGGTTCCATGCGCTTAAGAATCAATCCGGAAAGGTCGCGTAAAAATCCTGCGTGTTCCTCCTTGACCTCCTCATCTTCCGCATCAATTTCAATATTCACTATTCCGATGTCAGCTTGGCGCACCAACGACCTCAGACGCTCCATGTGTTTGAATTTGGACAATTGTTTCGGAGCGAAATAGTCACCGAATGCCCCCGAGTACGAAATTACTGTCCACCGTTCCTCAAAGTAACGGTAAATCTCGGTCATAAGGGGGTGGTTGTTTTGGGCGCCAGCGGAGAGAAACAAGCTGTTTGGCCGGGTAAGGTTGGCGATAGTTCTATTCTCGCCTCTAAGTTGACTTCCGAAAGATATGTGAGCACTGCTTCCCTCTGCTTTTCGCTCGAACAGTAGTTGAGTGCTTTGCCTCTCTCTTCGCACAACTCGATACAGCCACTCATGCAGAATCTCCGTGTCGACATACTCAAACCCGTACTCGTAAACGCTTTCCGTCGTGGGGAGGTCGCGTTCATCCGATATGTCTTGTCCAATCGTAAACGTACAATCGAAACGCGTTGGCTCCTTTCCGCTTTGGTCGTCGAGCAGAAATGGATTTCGGGGTAGCTTGTCAGTGGCGCCAAACGACTTGTGAGACTTTATGATCAATTGCCGCAAATTGGCCATTGCATCGATGAGATTCGACTTCCCTGTCGCATTGCCGCCGTAGAGCGCTACGATGGGAACCGCTTCTTCATTCAGCGTCGGCACGGGAGTGGTTAGCCCTTTGCGCTTGATGCGCTTGGACGCGCTCAAGTAAATCTCCTGGTAGTCACGAATGGAGCTGTGATTGGCAACTCCGAGGCGTAGTAGCATGAGATTTCCCCTCTAACGAGAAATAGAGGCATATTTTGCCACAAAACTTAGTTATGCGCATACTTTGCTTGATTTATTGTTAATCACTATTCGCTCAGACCTACCCGTAGGGTTGGAGCGGCAGTCTGCTTTGGGACGGGGACGCAGGATATTTGCCAGTTCCTCTACCGCTGCATTAAGCTTTGCCCTTGTTTCTTCGCGGCGGCTCGCTGACGGTCATGGAAAGCATCGAGAGAACGCTCGGCGCCTTCGCCGATTTCATGTGGGGCCCGCAACTCGTCGTATTGCTCGTGGGCGGCGGGCTGTTTTTCATGGTCCATTCGCGGCTGCGGCAGTTCCGCTATCTGAAGCATGCCGTGGATCTGCTGCTCGGCCGCTACGATTCCCGCGAGGCCGCGGGCGACATCAGCCATTTCCGCGCCCTCGCCACGGCCCTGGCCGGCACCATCGGTCTCGGCAATATCACCAGCGTCGCGCTGGCGATCACCCTGGGCGGGCCGGGCGCGGTGTTCTGGATGTGGGTAACCGCCGTGGTCGGCACCTCGACCAAGTTCTATACCGCGAGCCTGGCGGTGATGTATCGCGGTCACGACGATGCAGGAAAATTGCAAGGCGGTCCGATGTACGTCATCCGCGAGGCGCTCGGGCGGAAATGGATGCCGTTCGCCGCGCTGTTCGCCGTCGCCGGCATGTTCGGCACCTTGCCGGTGTTCCAGATCAACCAGGTCGTGCAGATCCTGCGCGACGTGATCGCGATTCCGGCGGGGCTCGCCAGCGCCGACGATCATTTCACCTTCGACCTCGTCATGGGCCTGCTGCTGTCGGCCGGAGTCTTCGCCATCATCATCGGCAGGATCCAGCGCATCGCCGCCTGGGCCAGCCGGCTCGTGCCGATCATGGTGCTGTTCTGGTTCGTCATCACCTTCTGGTTGCTGCTCAGCCACGCGCAGGAAATCCCCGCCACCTTCGCGCTGATCTTCCGCGACGCTTTCAGCGGCGAAGCGGCGGCCGGGGGCGCCATCGGCGCGGTGATCCTGATCGGCGTGCAGCGGGGCGTGTTTTCCAACGAAGCCGGGCTCGGCACCGAGTCCCTTGCCCACGGCGCGGCGAAAACCAACGAGCCCGTGCGCGAAGGACTCGTGGCCATGCTCGGGCCGATCATCGATACGCTGATCGTCTGCACCTGTACCGCGCTGGCGATCCTGGTCACCGGCGTCTGGCAGGAAGACGCGGTCGGCGTGACCCTGACTTCGCTCGCTTACGAACAGGCCTTCCCCGGATTCGGCTCCTGGCTCGTGCTGGCCATGGTCGTCGTGCTCGGCGCCACGACCGTGCTCACCTATTCCTATTACGGCGGCAAATGCATGGCCTTCCTGTTCGGCACGCGGCGAGAGAAATACTACGTCTGGACTTACGTGGCGCTGATCACCGCAGGCGCGGTGGCCTCGCTCGAAGCGGTGGTGTACATGTTCGACGGCGCCTACGCGACGATGGCCATACCGACCATGCTTTCAACCCTGGTGCTGGCGCCGCGCGTGCGGGCGGCGGCAAAAGACTATTTCGCGCGACTGGATGCCGGAAAAATACTCCCCCTTCAGGGGGAGTCAAATCCGTTAAACGGATTTGGTGGGGGTGAATAGGCCGTAAAGCCAACTCAACTAGTGAATCGCCTGATGCGTCTCCGGGGCGCTTTCCTCGGTCACGCCAAGAACCGATTCCTCGTCCTGGGAAACATAGCTTCTCGTGGTGATCGGGCTGCGCAGCAGCGGCCCGAGCCGGCTGACGAAGTCTTCCATGTGGTCGGTCTCGTAATGGCCTTGCAAGCTGCCGGCGTCGTCCCATTCCTGCAACAGCAGCACCTCGCCCGGGTCGGCGATTCCCTGGAAGTAGCGGTAATGCCGGCAGCCGTGTTCGTGCCGGCACAGCCGCATCATTTCCCGCATCAGTTCGAGGGCTTCTTCGACTTTTTCGGGAAATAGCTGGAAGGTGCTTTGCAGGATAATCATGGCGTCACTCCTCGACCGAATCC
>JANQSV010000264.1 GCA_028279115.1 Pseudomonadales bacterium | reverse complement strand
TTGGCTCAGTGCTTTGAGGCGCAAGGTGAGCTCGCCCTTCTTACCCAGATAGGCGACGCGTACGCCGTCCAGCGCGGCCAGATCGGCTGCGGCATCGATGTCTGAGGCGGCTGCCTCGACCAGCTCGCTTAATGCCCGCATCGGAAGATTCCCGCCGGCGACGCAACTTCGCATCGCCGGCAAGACGGATGTCAGCCGGCCTTGGCGAGTCCGGCTTTCGCTTGCTCGGCGATGACGCCGAAGGCATCGGGATCGCGCACCGCAATGTCCGCCAGCACCTTGCGGTCGATCTCCACTTCCGCGCGATTGAGCCCGTTGATCAGGCGGCTGTAAGACAGGCCGTGCAGGCGCGCGGCGGCGTTGATACGGGTAATCCACAAAGCCCGAAACTGGCGCTTGCGTTGCCGGCGATCCCGATACTCGTACTGGCCCGCCTTGATGACGGCCTGCTTGGCGGTCTTGTAGAGCTTACTGCGGGCGCCGTAATAACCCTTGGCCTTCGCGAGGACTTTTTTGTGGCGTCTTTTGGCGGTAACGCCCCGTTTGACTCTTGCCATGACTCGATCTCCTCTCAGGAATACGGGAGCATGCGGCGCACGCTCTTGACGTCGGCCTTGGCAACCTGCTCGGTCAGCCCCAACTGGCGCTTACGCTTGGACTTCTTTTTCGTGAGTATGTGATTGAGATGGGACTGGGCGCGCTTGTAGCCGCCCTTGCCCGTCCGGCGGAAGCGCTTGGCGGCGCCCCGGTTGGTCTTCATTTTCGACATTTCGTCGTCTCCATTTTCTTGGCCTTGCCACGTACCGTCTCGCGGCCGCTGCAGGCGGATTACGGCGGGCGCCTGGGCGCCGGTTGCCGTTAGTCGCTTGTTTTTCGGCGGTCTCGCCGATCAGCACTCAGGGCCGATCGGCACTCCGGACCGCCAGTCATTCCATCGTTGGATCGGCGGTCTGATCAGCCGATCGGGTGGATGGTCACCTTAGTTCGTCACCTTTTTTTGGGCGCCAGTACCATGACCATCTGCCGGCCCTCGAGCTGCGGCATCTGCTCGACGACACCGTAGTCTTCCAGGTCCTCGCGAACCCTGGCCAGGAGATTTGCGCCCAACTCCTTATGCGCCATCTCACGGCCGCGGAACCTCAAGGTCACTTTGGTCTTGTCGCCATGCTCCAGGAACTGCACCAGTTTCCTGAGCTTAATCTGGTAATCGCCTTCGTCCGTGCCCGGACGGAACTTGATTTCCTTGACATGAATACGCGTCGCCTTGCGTTTCGCCGACTGCGCCTTTTTGTTCTGTTCGAACAGGTATTTGCCGAAGTCCATGATGCGGCAAACCGGCGGGTCGGCCGTGGGCGCAACTTCGACCAGATCGAGTCCTTCTTCCTCGGCCAGTCCAATCGCTTCCGGTAGTCTCATGACCCCTTTTTGCTCACCGTCGGACCCGATCACCCGAACCTCGACTGCCTCGATCTCCTCATTGCGCCGCGCGCGCTTGGTAACTGCGATTTCTTATGTCCTCCACAAGCCAAAAAACCGCACAGGCAACGGCTGTAAGGCCGGCACCGGTGCGGGACTCGAATTCTATATAGCCAGGCACCCGGATACAACCGGGAAACTGCTGGATTTCCCACAAGAATCAGCAGTTTTGTTGCCGATTTGCGACAGCAGATCGGTGTTCGATACAGCCCCGATCTCACGGGCCGGCGACAGCGGTCTCATCAGGACCGCTTCGGGCGAGCCCGGCCATTGCGAGGGCGCCACGCGCGTCCAAAACGCTATCGCGTTTTGTCGAACCACATGCCGTCTACCTACTCTGTCACCCTTGCCGCTTAGCCGATTTTGGTGGGCGATGGTGGTTTCGAACCACCGACCTCCACGATGTCAACGTGGCGCTCTACCCCTGAGCTAATCGCCCTTACCGCGTAATTCCCGATAGTCTGTCAGTCAGTTTCCAAACGGTGGCGTCCGTGCTTCCGGTTGGCTGCCCCTGAGCTAATCGCCCTTACCGCGTAATTCCCGATAGTCTGTCAGTCAGTTGCCAAACGGTGGCGTCCGTGCTTCCGGTTGGCTGCCCCTGAGCTAATCGCCTTCCTGAATCCGAACGTAAGTAGTGCCTGCATTCGGCATGGCGTCGATCCGTATCGATACCGAAATCCGTTCGGGCCCCGACCGAAAGGGCGGCATAAGATACTGAAGCGACTGCCCCCGCGCAAGACCGTCACCCCGCTTTCAGGTCCGCGAGCCCCAGTCCGTGCTCGCGGATCCGCTGAATCTCGTCCCGGAGCCTGGCCGCCTCCTCGAACTCGAGGTCGCGAGCCTTCTCGAGCATCTCCTTTTCGAGCTGCGCGGCCTTTTTCATCAATTCCTCAGGCGTCATCGCGGCGTATTTGGCACGCTCTTCCGCGACCTTACGCGGACCGCGCCCGGGCACCGGATAGGCTGCCTCCATGATGTCCGCCACCCGTTTGACGATCGATGCCGGCTGGATGCCGTGTTCCCGGTTGTGCTCTAGCTGCTTCTCGCGGCGGCGCGAGGTCTCGTCGATGGCACGCTGCATCGAACCGGTAACCGTATCCGCGTACAGGATGGCCGTGCCGTCGATGTTGCGCGCCGCCCGGCCGATGGTCTGGATCAGGGAGCGATCCGAACGCAAGAAGCCTTCCTTGTCGGCATCGAGAATCGCGACTAGCGAAACCTCCGGCATGTCCAGGCCTTCGCGCAACAGATTGATACCGACCAGCACGTCGAACGTACCCAGGCGTAGGTCGCGGATCAGCTCGGTGCGCTCGACCGTGTTGACGTCCGAATGCAGGTACCGCACCTTGACCCCGTGCTCGCGCAGGTAGTCGGTCAGGTCCTCGGCCATGCGCTTGGTCAAGGTCGTGACCAGTATCCGGTCGCCCGACTCCACCCGTTTGCCGATCTCGGACAACAGATCGTCCACCTGGGTGCCGGCGGGCCGTACCTCGACTTGCGGATCGACCAGGCCGGTCGGGCGCACCAGTTGCTCGACCGTGTTGTCGGCGTGCTGACGTTCGTAATCGCCGGGGGTTGCCGACACGTAGATCATCTGGGGGCTCAGGCGGTCGAACTCGTCGAAGCGCAACGGCCGGTTGTCCAGCGCCGACGGCAGCCGGAAGCCGAACTCGACCAGGGTTTCCTTGCGCGAGCGGTCGCCGCGGTACATCCCGCCGAGCTGCGGTACCGTCACGTGGCTTTCGTCGATGATCAGGATCGCGTCGTCGGGCACGTAGTCGAACAGGCAGGGCGGCGGCTGACCCTCCTCGCGTCCCGACAGATAACGTGAGTAGTTCTCGATACCGGTACAGTAACCGAGCTCGCGGATCATCTCTAAATCAAATAAAGTTCTTTGCTCAAGCCTTTGAGCTTCCAATAGTTTATTGTGTTTCCGCAGAAACTCGAGCCGATCCTTCAACTCGATCTTGATAAGGTCGCAAGCCGCCAGCAGCCGCTCTCTCGGCGTGACGTAGTGGGTTTTCGGGAAGATCGTCAGGCGCCTGACCCGGCGGGTCACCTCCCCGGTCAGCGGGTCGAAGAACGCCAGCGATTCGATTTCCTCGTCGAACAGCTCGAGACGCACGGCCTCGCGCTCCGACTCCGCCGGGAACACGTCGATGATGTCGCCGCGGACCCGGTAGGTGCCCTGCGACAGCTCGATTTCGTTGCGCGTGTACTGCATTTCGGCGAGGCGTCTCAAGATCGTACGCTGATCGATGCGGTCGCCGCGCACCAGGTGTAACACCATGCTGAAGTAGGACTCGGGATCGCCCAGGCCGTAGATCGCCGATACCGTTGCGACGATGATCGCATCCCGTCGCTCGATCAGCGCCTTGGTCGCCGACAACCGCATCTGTTCGATGTGCTGGTTGATCGAGGCGTCTTTTTCGATATAGGTGTCCGAGCTCGGCACGTAGGCTTCGGGCTGGTAGTAGTCGTAATAGGAGACGAAGTACTCGACCGCGTTGTTCGGGAAAAACTCGCGCATCTCGCCGTAGAGTTGCGCCGCCAGCGTCTTGTTCGGCGCCAGAACAATCGCCGGCCGCTGCAAGCGCTCGATGACGCTCGCTATCGTGAAGGTCTTGCCCGATCCGGTCACGCCGAGCAGGGTCTGCCGGGCAAGGCCGTCGTTCAGCCCTTCGACCAAGCCGTCGATTGCCGTGCCCTGGTCGCCCGCCGGACCGAAATCCGCAACCAACCGCAGGCGGTCGCGCGGGTCCTCGTCGGTGACATCGTTCGTATTGGGCAGCATGGCTGATTCACGTACCATCTGGCGTTGATCGGTCGGAGGCAAACTTGTGAGTGTAGCAGTTTCCAAACGCATGGCGCGGGTGCAGCCGTCTGCCACCGGTGCCGTCCTGGCGCGGGCTACCGAGCTCAGGGCCGCGGGCCGCGACATCATCAACCTCGGCGCCGGCGAGCCCGATTTCGACACGCCGGAGGCGATACGTAGAGCCGCGATCGATGCAATTGCCAACGGAGCAACACGTTACACGCCGGTCGACGGCACTGCCGAGCTCAAAACGGCCGTTTGTAACAAGTTTCGCCGTGAAAACGGCCTGGAGTACGAGATCTCGCAGGTCATCGTCACGTCCGGCGCCAAACAGGCGCTGTTCAACCTGTGCCTGTCCCTGCTCGGGCCCGGCGACGAGGCGATCGTTCCCGCGCCGTACTGGGTGTCCTATCCCCACATGGTGCGCCTTGCCGGCGCCGAGGCGGTGATCGTAGAGGCGGGCATCGAACAGGACTTCAAGATCACGCCGGCCCAGCTCGAAGCGGCCCTTTCCGCGAACACCCACCTGTTGATCCTCAACAGTCCGAGTAATCCGACCGGGGCCAGTTACACGCGTGCCGAACTCGCGGCGCTCGGCGAGGTGCTCGAACCATGGCCCAACGTCGTCGTCGCCGCCGATGACATCTACGAGCACATCCACTGGGCCGAGGAACCGTTCACCAGTTTTGCCGCCGCCTGCCCGTCGCTGGCCGGCCGAACCGTGACGACCAATGGCGTCTCCAAGGCTTATGCGATGACCGGCTGGCGTATCGGCTACGCGGCCGGGCCTGAGGCGCTCATTGGCGCGATGCGGACCGTACAAAGCCAGAGCACATCCAATCCCTGCAGCGTCTCCCAGCAGGCCGCACTGGCGGCGCTGGAAGGCGATCAGGCACCGGTGGCCGAGATGGTGGCCGCTTACCGGAACCGACACGATCTGGTCGTCGAGGCCTTGAATCGGCTGCCGGGAGTCGAGTGCCGGCCCGGCGAGGGGACGTTTTACGCGTTTCCGAAAGTGACCGATGCGCTTCGTTCGCTGGACATAGCCGACGACCTTGCACTGACCGAGCTGCTGCTGGAAAAGGCCAATGTCGCCGTAGTTCCGGGATCGGCCTTCGGCACCCCGGGCTATATCAGGCTCTCGTTCGCCTCGTCGGAAGCCACGCTCACCGAGGCACTGAACCGCATCGAACGGGTGCTGCTCGCTTGACTTCACCCGGGTGCTGGACCAGAATCCCGGCCCTCGCCGACAGCAGCGAGAATCCTGTAAGATTCTCAAATACCTATCGTTCCCCGGTAGCTCAGTTGGTAGAGCGGTTGACTGTTAATCAATTGGTCGCTGGTTCGAGTCCGGCCCGGGGAGCCAAACTCTAAAAGCCTGATCCATTCAAAGGATTGGGCTTTTCTGCTTTTAGGCGAACAATTTTTTGGGCAATTCAGATCACTTCGAATACATTCTTAACTTGCAGAAACTTGATTTCTTGGGATTTTCTGACGCCGAATTGTTGCTTCGAACTCGATGGCCCATCTGAACAAAATCGCCATAGTGCCATCTCAATCGTCTTCATCTTTCAGGATAGACGCTGCCAGCGTGCTCGGTGCGGAACCCGCATTGTAGTGCTGGCTCGGATATCGAGCTTGCGATCGCAAGCCGGCTTTACCTACATCGCCGTCGGCGTTCTTATCAACCCCACATCAAATCCGACAACCGCACCTGCACAGCGTCATCGCCCGGATGCAGCACCATAATGTGATCCGGTTCCGACATGAACCATGCGAACGAGCACCAAACCAGCTCGCTCACTGTACCTTTGAACGCTGCATCGTCCCGGTCTGCATAAGCTGTCACGAACGCCACTTGCTCTTCGCTGAACCCGGCTTCGGTCGCAATTGCCATCAACGCTGTCTGCCGAGCTTCACTGACGGGGCCAGCCGTCGCGACGACCTCAACGAACACAAGCAGCGGTTCGGCCGGTCCGAGGTCCACCAGAATCAGGTCCGGCAGATTCCGATCCGGCTGGATCGTCAGGCCGATTTCCTGCGCCAGTCCGTCATCACGGGCCACAACCTGATTGCGACTCTCACTCAGCCAGATTACGCCAGGGTGTTCCAAGAACCGCTGTGCAAATTCTTCCACCACAGCTTTCGAGATTACCGAACTCGGCCCTGGCTCCATGTGTCGGGTTTCGCCGCTCGGGAATGTGACTAACACTCGCCCCTCGCGGGCGACGGCTCCGCGGCGCATGATCGCTACCCTCGCCAGAGCGCCACTCGACAGGTTCGCTTCCTGCCATACGGCGATTGCCGCATCCAGCTCCTCACCCCCCAAGTGTGGATCGAACAAGGCCACGAAATCCTCAGCCAGCGTATAGCGTGGCCGCGGCGATGTCGTTGGCAATCCTTCACGCTCTTTCACCGCGCCCATACGTACCAACCCCTCCCGCAATGTTTCGTCGCGGATCGGCTCGCGCGTATTCGCTGCGTACCAACGTCCCATGATGTAGTCTGAAGAGGGTCGCATAGACTCTTCCAACCACGCTATCCGGCTGCCATCATCGGTTGACGCCGCCTGCGCGTCGGTCATCCGCGTCACCTGATCCGGCCGCAGCCAGCACTCCGCGCCTTCGATCGCACCGATATAGAACATCACGAACACGGTCTTGGCCGCGATCTCGCGTGTCACGTAGTTTCGGTTCGCAGTCCCTTCAGGAAAAATGTCCTGCAGTCGTTCGTGAATCTCAGCAATAGGCAAGATCGGCGGCAACGGCATCAATCTGCCCTATCGCTGTATAGACGCTCCACTGCACGTTCCAGCGTTTCGTGCTTCGTGCGACGTTTAACGAGCTGTTCGATGTCCTTCATTGCCTCTGGTGGTGGGAGCGGCAACGCTTCCAGCTCATAAGCCGACACGGCTACGCTACCGTTGATGCACCGAAACACCTGATCGACCACGCTGCTATTCAGCAACGTCGCCAGCGCTGCCGGTGACACCTTCGGAGCACCGTTCAGCGGTTTGATCATGTTCAGATGGTTTTCTACAACCACCGCACCGTGTTCCGCGATGAACGACGCAGGTAGCTCTGCCGCAATCAAACGTCGGCCTTGCTCCTTCGCTGTCGTCCTCTGTATCAGCACGGACGGAAAATCCGTAACGACCCAGTCTTCCTTGGAGTTCGGCTCGAAATACGGCTTATGATTCCGTTTTTCTGCCCGAAACTCGAACACACCATCCGAACGCACAGATTCCGCCCAGATCAGTGGATAACGCCCCTTCCCAGCTTTGTCCCGCAAGCTGGCTTTGTGACGATTCCAGACTAGGGGCCCAGTGCTTACCTTGTAGCCATAGTCGGCCAACCGGTATGGTAGTCCCTGAACCTGACGCACTAGCGCGCTTTGCATTCTTGTACGCGGCATCAGCCACGGCTGGTAAGGATCCTCTGGTAAGTTGAACGATCCCGCGACCGTTGTCTCAATCGAACCATTCGGCTCCGGTGATATGAAATGAACCTCTCCCGCACCGGGATCGCCGCCGCGCTGATAAGCCGCCAACAGGGTTTCCTGCAGCACATCGGCAAAGACACCTTTTCGCTCCCCGATGAAATCAATACTTGCCGGCGGCGCCTCGCGGCCGAGCAGACCACGCAATGCCTTGAAATATTCGCCGGCAAGAAAACTCGTCGGCGTCACATATGCAATGACGCCGCCTGGTCGTGTAAAGCGCAACGCGAGATCGGTGAATACTCCGTACAGGTTTGCGTGCCCGAATAGGCTGCGCTCGAACTTCTTGCGGAGCTGAGGCGATAGCTTGACCCGTCCGTAAGGTGGATTGCCGACGACCAGGTCAAATCCTTCTTGCTCCGGCGCCTGCTCCAGACTGTCGCACACACGTACGATGGACCGCAGTCGCATCCCTGCCTCACGGCAAAGGTCACCGAGTGTTACATCGAGGAATACCCGCGACATCCACGCTGCAAACGGGTCCAGTTCGAACCCACGTAATCGGCGCTGGATGCTCTTCAGTGCGATCTTGGCGCTGCTGTCCTTCAGGCTTTCTGCCATCCGCCGGGCCACAGGCGATAAGAACGCGCCTCCGCCACAGGCAGGGTCCAGCACCCGTGCCGAATGCCAATCAACACCGGCCTCCGTCGCCATGTCCAACAACCGCTCGCACAGTACCGGCGGCGTGTAATACGCTCCAAGCTTCGCCCGGAACTTTCCGGGCATCATCCCAGTGTAGAGCACACCGATCGTATAGCTGGCGTCCATCACATCCAGTCTGGCCGCCGCCGTACCGATGGTCTGAACCAGCGGCCCGGATTCATTCTGCAAAGGATCGAGCTCGATGCCGGGCGGCAGCTTGCGGATTGACCAACGCCGACCAGACACGGCCTGCAGTTCCTTCCAATACGCAGTGACCACACCAAAAACGACCGCCCGCGCAAACCCAAGCCGGTCTTCGTCGTTCACAGTCGATGCCATCGCCCGGGTAGCGAGCATTCCGTCTTCGATGATCGCCCGAACCGACGCTGCCGGAATTCCCTCATCGATTTCTGCTACGCTCGCCGCTCGTGTCACCACGATGCCTCCCTCCCTGTTTCAGCTCCCGGACCTGCGCCGCTCCGACGGCAGGCTCAAGGGCAGTTGAAGTTCCTCGTTTTCGTAGCGCTCCAGGAACTCGATAATCGCCTGACGACCCAGCCAAGCCAGAGATACCCGGTGCTTGTCGGACAGGCCCGAAAGCTCCCCGTATTCGCGGTCCTCGAGATTGACGGTCACACGATGTTTCGCTGCCACTGAATTTCTCTATCGGTAAGGATGCACACTGCTGCAGTATGCGGCAACCTGCGGCATATTGTGCGGCCGAGCCTACCTTGGGTCAAGCAAGCTCACTAATCGGACATGAAGTTGCGAATGAGAGCGAAATACTCGGGAAGCACTTCCGCAAGCTTCTTCGCGCCCGCCGCCGTCAACCGGACGTCATGCGCTCTCGCATCCTCTTGCGACGGATCAATGGCGACGAAACCTTCCCGCTTTAGGCCCTGCAGCGTCCGCGTGAGCACCGGCCTCGAGATATCAATCAGCTCGCGGACCTGCGCGCCGGTCAACGCCCCGCCTTCGCGCTCGAGAACGATCAGAATGAGAAATCGAGTTTGTGACAGTCCGTGACTCGCAAAGAGCTTTTCGAGATCGCGCATCAAATAACTGGCGGTTTGCAGCATGTGCAGCGCTTTGCGCGTCTCGTCCTTGTCCATTTGCGGATAGCGTCGCGCGTAGGCTGACATGATCTCGTCGCTGGGAAGCTGTTTAAGAAGAAACACGGCCGCCGGCGCCTAGCTTCCGGCTTCTTCGACGAGGTCGATCAAGCCGCCGGTTGAGATACTCGCCCCAAAATGATGCAAGACTTGATCTCGAAAGTATGTGTTTTGATGATCTTCAAAAGCGCCGACCGCATCGGTGACGACGTAGGCGTTGTAACCGAGATCATGCGCCTGCCGCAGAGAGGACTCCACACAGACATGTGTCGCAAACCCCATGAAGACAACGGTATTGATGTCGTTGTTGCGCAGGAAGGCGTCCAGGGTCGAGTTGGTCAGGACGCTGGCCCCGCTGCGGCCAGCCACGACGAACTCTCCGGGTCGCGGCGTGAACGGCTCTGGGAACCGGGCGCCGTCGCCTGTCCAGGTTCCTGCATTCTGGATGGCGCGTCGAAGACCCAAGGCACGCGAAGCGTCGCCGAAAATCTGATAGGTCGCGTCCCGCCGCAGATCGAGACCTGCATGGGCTATGGTCCAGCCCGCTTCACGCGCAGCTTCCAGTATACGAGCGGCGTTATCGATCGCCGTCTGAAACTGTTCCTCATCCTTGACCAGAAGCTGTCTCAGCGTTCCTTCGGACGCGACCCACTCGTTTTGAAACTCTATGAAAACGAGGGCCGTGCGGGCTTTGTCGATCATAACTGCGTCCTCCGCGTCGACGGGCGTGGCGGCGGCGACGCAAAACACCATGGCAAAAAGCAAGGCGACGAAACGATTCATCATTGAGCCATCTCCGTATTGTTAGCTAGATAACAATACGGAGATGGCTTAGGCATGTCAAGTGAGAATGATTATCATTACCTGACCAGGCCATTCGCATGACGCTCAACGCCCTTAGGCATGGGGATCATGTTCGTGCCAGTCCGGAAGGAACCTGCGGCGTTGAGCCAGGACACGACAACTCTTTGCCTTTTCATGACGCACCGGCCTGCGCTCGTCAACTATGCGAGGCGCATTGTCGGTAGTCATGCGCAGGCGGAGGACATCGTTCAGGAAGCCTGGCTCCGCTTCGATGAAGCGTCCAGGGGCCGGCTCCTGGATGACGCGACCGGATATCTCTACCGGATCGTCCGCAACCTGGCGCTTGACGGCGCGCGGCGCATGACCCGCGAAAGCCGGGTCATCACGGGCGAGGATTTCGACACGGCGGCCGGCGCCTGTCCCGACGCCAGCCCGACGCCCGAAACCGTCGCCCTCTATAAGGACGAATACGCGCTCGTCATGGAGGCCCTGGCGGAATTGCCGGAGCGCACGCGCATCGCCTTTGAAATGCACCGTTTCGGCGACGCCAAACTCAGAGAAATCGCGGCTGTCCTGAATATTTCCCTGCCATTGGCGCACCGGCTGGTCGGCGACGCCGTTCAGCACTGCAAGGAGCGGCTCGGATAGCCGTAACCGGGACGGTCGTTGAAAATTTGTAGAAAAATCGCCGCGGCAGGCGTTTCGTCATTAGCACGCATGTTGCATTTTGGTCGAAGGCCGCGAGCCTTCCCGCCCGCGGCGATCGAGGCGTAAGCGATAGGTATGACTGGAAACAACGATCCGGTTCACAAACAGGCGTCTAAGGACGCAACGGACTGGCTGGTTCTGCTGCGCGACGATCCGGAGGATACGGAGCTTCGGCGCGCGTTCGAGGCGTGGCTTAGAAAGAGCCCGGCGAACGCGGACGCCTGGGAGGCGATGCAACAGGCGTCGAAAGCGATGGACAAGGCAACGCCGGTCCATGCCGGGCGCTGGAAGCCGGCGCTCGCCGAATTGCGCGGCAAAACGGAGAACGACGGCGCGGGCGTTGCGGCGCCGTTGAACACTGTCCGAATACGTCATTCCAGCCCGTTGAACGGTCGGTATATGGTTAGAAGCAGTCTCAAAAACCCGATAGGAGCAGCTTCCAGCCGCGATCGGCGCTCAATCGCGGGGCTGATCGCGGCTGGAAGCCGCTCCTACGGAGGGCGTTTTAAAGCTATGCAGCTTTTTGAGATCGCTGCTAGCCGGATCAATCGACGGCAAGCCATCCGCTTTGGCGGTGTTGCGGCCCTGGCCTGTCTACTGGCCCTCTTTATCGCGCCGGGTCTCCTTCTGGACCTGCATGCGGACTATACAACCGGCACGGCGGAAACCAGAACCATACGCCTCTCAGACGACAGCGCCATAACCCTGGCGCCGGAATGCGCCATTACCGTCGCCTACACACCTGATGAACGCCGCATACGGCTTCTCGCCGGCGCGGCCTTTTTCGAGGTGACGCCGAATGCGGAGCGTCCCTTCGAGGTCGCGGCCAAAACGCTCGACGTCACCGTCCTTGGCACAAGCTTTGACGTCCGCAGCGACAATAACGGGGCCGACGTCACCGTCGCGCATGGCGCGGTGCGCGTCGGCCATGCAAGCGCCGTCCCGCCCATGGCCGAGACGCTGACCGCGGGTCAATCGATCCGGGTATCCTGGGCCGGCCGAGCCGAACGACGCGCCGTTCCAGTCGATCAGATCGCCGCCTGGCGCCACGACGAACTCATCGCCCGGGACGAGCCGCTCGGCGCCGTGGTGGAGCAACTCCGCCCCTACTATGCCGGCAGGATCGTCGTCACGGACGGGGCGCTCGCCGCGCGGCCGGTGACCGGCGTCTACAATCTGAACGATCCCGTCGCGGCCCTTCGCGCCATTGCACGTGCCCAGAACGCCGCCGTCCGGCGCGTCACGCCCTGGCTGGTCATCGTTTCGGCCTCCTAAAAAACCCGAAAAATCAATCGGTTCTCCGATTCCTCGATTTTTTTTAGAGAAAATCTGTCCCGGCCGACGTTTCGTCTATAGAAATGCGATTGATTCGCAATTGCAATTAGGCAATGGCGCATTTTCGCGATTGGCTGGTAACGCAACACGGAGATTGACAGTGGTGACGGGGATGACGGGGCGAATTCGCGGCGGTAATCGGCGACCGGTTTTGGCAAGCGCTTTGATGGCGACAACGGCAATGGCATCCGCATTCGCAGCGGCGCCGGCCTGGGCGCAGCAACAGGCGGCCCCCATGGCGGCGGCGGCGCAGCTTAGGTCGGAGCACAGCTTCGACATTCCGGCGCAAGCACTGGCGGACGCGCTGGTCGCCTTCGGCCGCCAATCCGGCATCCAGGTCACGGTCGACGGGGCGCTGGCACGGGGCGTCTCGTCCCCCGCGGTGCGCGGCGCCATGACGAGCGATCAGGCGCTCCGCCGCCTGCTCGCCGGCAGCGGCCTCAGCTATGTCGTCGCGGACGAAACGACCGTCGCAATCGAGGGTCCGGGAGAGCATGACGATGGTGGCCCAATCAGAACAGGTCCGCTTCTAGTGGAAGGCGCCGTGACGGATGGGCGGCGCAGCACGGCCGAGGACGCCGCTTTCACAACGCTGCAATCGACCGCTTACATCTCGCGCGAGCAGATCGAGCGCATCCAGCCCACTTCACCCGGTGATATCTTCAAGGAGACGCCGGGCGTCCTTTCCTCCGCAAGCAATGACGGCACGTCGATCAATGTGAACATCAGAAGCTCGCAAGGGCTGAACCGCGTGCGCACCATGGTAGAAGGCACCCAGCAGGACAACTCCGGATACCAGGGCTATTCCGGTTCCGACCAGCGGACCTATATCGACCCGGAACTGATCGGCGGCGTGGAGATCACCAGAGGCCCCGGCGGCGGACCCTACGGCACCGGCACCACCTCCGGCATCGTCAATGTCCGCTTGCTCGATGCCGGGGACCTGATCCGCGGGGGACGCAAGACCGGCTTCCGCCTGCGCGGCGGCGTCGGCGGCAATGCCGTAGCGGCACGGGATTTCAGCATGGACATATTCCGAAACCCGGATCTCGTCGACCTCGCCGAAGACAGCAACGATGTTCTGACCGAGGACAACTGGTTCGGCAGTTTCGCGGGCGCCTACAACACCGACCGATTCGACCTGGTCGCCGCCTATGCGCGCCGCGAGGAAGGCAATTACTTCGCCGGTGAACATGGCACGATCAGAAACACCAAGATCGAGCCCGGCCAGGAAGTCCCCAACACCTCCCAGGACACCCGGTCGATCCTGCTCAAGGGCACGCTGCGATTCGGCGACGGCCAATCGCTGGAGGCCGGATACACCCGGTATGACAGCAAATTCGGGCAGGTTTTCCCGACCAATGTGACAATTTTCACGCTGCAGCAATACCCCCTGAACGAAGTCGAGAGCGACCGCTACTGGCTGCGCTATAAATGGGACTCGGCCAACCCGCTCATCGACCTGCAGGCCAATCTCTGGGGCACGAACGCGCACGAACTCGGCGAGTACCGCCAAATACCGCAGGAGAACGATGCCTGGGGCGCGGAGGTCTGGAACACCAGCTTCCTTGACACGGGCTTGGGCGATCTTACCGTGACGGCGGGCGCGGAATATGCCCGCTCGGAAGCAGTTTTCGGATTTGTCGTGCGGCCCATAGATACGGACGACCCGCTCTTTCGCGACACCTTTCCCGTCATCCCGCCGGGCTTCGACCTGGACTGCCTCGGCTGCAGGCAGTTGAGCGAGACCGTCTACACGCCCATCCAGCCGCCCTATACGGACATTCCCGTGCCGCAAGTCACCTTGGGTGAGTATGTGCCCGATTTTGCGGGTGATCGCGATGTCTATGGGGCGTATATCAACGCCTCCCTCACGCCGACGGACTGGCTCACCCTCACTGCCGGCCTTCGCTATGACGGTTTTCGGGCCAGTAGCGAAAGAGCAGAGCGTTTCTATACGGCCGAGATTGTTGGCCGGGACGAGGCAAGAGCGGCATACAACGCAGCCCTGAGTGCCGGCGACCAAGCTGAAGCAGACAGATTGCTCTCCATCGTCAGAAACTTCCGGCTGTTCCTGGAAGGTGCTGAAGGGCGCGCCCTCCAGTCTTACGAGGCCAGTGACGAGCGCTTGTCACCGCGTGCGGGCGTGATCGTCGAGCCGGTCGATGGCCTGCAACTCGTCGCGCAATATTCCGAAGGCTTCCGCGCCTTGAGCCACGTCGAGCTCGGGAAGACCTTCATCGACCAGGTTATCGTCAATCCCGACTTGCAAGACATGGAAGCGGAAGTGGTCAAAACCTGGGAAGCCGGCGTGAATTATCTGCAAGACGGCCTTTTCTTCGACGACGACGCATTCCGCATCCGGCTCTCCTATTTCAACAATCACTATGACAATTTCATCGCACGGACCGTGCAGCCGATCATCCTGGACAGTGGATTCAGGCTCAGTCAATTTTTCTACAGAAATCTCGATGAAGAGGTGACAGTGGCCGGCTATGAGCTCAGCCTCTTCTACGATGCCGGATGGGGGTTTGCGGATCTCAATTTCAACGACTTCACCGAACTGTTCGAGGCGCCCACCCAGGTCAAGATGGAGCAGGCAGAGTACACCGGCACGCTGACCGTGGGTACGCGCTGGCTCGATGCAAGGCTGCAGCTCGGCAGCCGCCTCACCTTCTTCGGCGACCTCACCGTCGATCCGGACGCGGACCTATACGTATACGGGGAGGAAAGCAATTTCTGGGAAGCGAACGAGATTGTCGACGTCTTCGGCTCGTATCAAATCAGCGACGGCCTTGCCGTCGGCTTCAGTGTCGAGAATGTTGCCAACACCTACTACAATCCGCCCCTCTTCGTGACCTTGTTTCCCTCGCCCGGGCGCACGGCGCGGATGAATCTCACTATGGCGTTTTGAGGCTGCGTGGAGTTGGAAGTCCCCGGTGAGGTTTCGGAAGAGACTGACACGCTGACGACGCACGACGAAGCCGCGACGCCGACAGCCGAGACCGGTATGGATGCGGCGTTGGGACTGCTCCAGGCGGGCGGCCCGGTGGTCGTGATCCTGCTTGCGATGTCGGTGCTGGCGACGGCGGTAATCCTGTTGAAGCTTTGGCAGTTCCGCCGGACCCATGTGGGCCGAAGCCGCGGCGGCCGCCAGGCGCTTCATCTGTACAAGGAAGGTAATACGAGGGAAGCGCTGGCCGCGGCCAAACGCGCCCGCAGCCCCGTCGGCGAGGTGCTGGCGCGCGCGATCCGCGGCCTGGAACGCGGCGTGCCGGAGGCGAAGATCCGCGAGGAGCTTCTCCGCTATGGCGGCGAAGTTCTGGAAAACCTTCGCGGCGGCTTCCGCATTCTGGAGGTGATCGCCTCTCTCGCACCGCTGCTCGGCCTGTTCGGCACGGTGCTCGGGATGATTGAGGCGTTCCGGCAACTCGAAGCCGCCGGCAATCAGGTCAATCCCGCCATATTGTCCGGCGGCATCTGGCAGGCGCTCTTGACCACCGCCGTAGGCCTCGCCGTCGCCATTCCCGTGGTCGCGGTCCTGAACTGGCTGGAACGGCGGGTCGACGGGCTCGCCCACGAAATGGACAATCTGGTCACGCAACTGTTCACGGAGGACTTGTCCGAGGACGCCCTCAAGGAGAAAGGCGCGCATCATGAACGGCCCGGTCTCGCCGCCGCTGCTGCTGAGTAAGCCTGCACGAAAACGGCCGCTGATCAGCCTGACGCCGCTGATCGACATGGTGTTCATCCTGCTGATCTTCTTCATGTTGGCGTCGAGCTTCCTCGACTGGCGCGCGATCGATCTCTCCGCCTCGGCGCAAGCCGCCGCCGGACCGTCCGCCGAGGGCGACGCCCTGCTGATCGAGATACTACCGGACGCGCTGCGGTTTGCTTCCGAGCCCGTATCCCTCGATACGCTGGCCGCCCGCATTGCGGACCGGCTCGCGACGACGCCTGAACAGCGCGTGGTCATCAAGCCATCGGCAGGCGTGCCGTTACAACGCACCGTCGCCGTGCTCGACCGCCTGAAGGCGGCCGGCGCCTCCGACTTGACGCTTGTTCGCGACGCCGAACCGTCCGGGGAGTGAGGCCGAGCCATGCGTTTCGATCCACCCCGGCTGAAAAGCGACGACGAGCGTATCCTGCCGCTGATCAACGTGGTCTTCCTGCTGCTGATCTTCTTTATGCTGACGGGAAAACTGTCCACCATCGACCCGATCGAGGTAGCGCCGCCAACCTCGGCCAGCGAAAAGGCGGCTGAAACGCGCGAACTGGTGGTCGTACTGGGCGCTGACGGACAGCTCGCTTTCGACGGCGCCATGATCGATGAAGAGACGCTGAAGACCGCGCTGGCGGAGCGGATGGAAATGGCCCCCTCGGCGCAGGTCCGGCTCAAGGCGGATGGGGCCGCGGACTCGACCGATGTGATCGCGCTGATGGAAACGCTGCACGAGGCGGGCGTTGAACGCCTCAAACTTCTCACCCTTCCGGCCGGTGGTGCGGAATGATGCAACTTAATGATGCAACTTGACCGGCGCGCCTGGATGACCGCGGTCGCCCTGGCCGTCGCCCTTCACGCCGGCCTTGCCGCGGCGATGTTCTGGCCGCGCGCCGACGAAGGCGCACAGGCGCCGGGGATCGGCGGCATCTAGATCGCGCTCGGCCCCGCCGGCGGCGCACCTGGCGGTGCCGGCGCCGAGGCCCGGCAGGCCGAGGCGGATGAGCTTACGC
>JANQSV010000231.1 GCA_028279115.1 Pseudomonadales bacterium | reverse complement strand
CGCCGGCGACCGACAACATTGCCAGCAGTTGGTGCTTGATCTTGTTCATGGTGTTTCCCTGTAAGCTCTTGTAACCCTGGCGGTCGCCGCCGGCGTTTTGAAATGCGATACTTCGATTATAGCCGCAAAGAGGCGCCGCATGGATTCGCCCCACCGCCCGAAACGAATCGTTATTCCACCGATCTGGTTTGCGCTCGGCCTGACAGCGATTTTCCTGCTCGATCGATTTTTTCCGCCATCGAGTTTTTCGGGATCGGTGGCAGTTGGCCTTGGCGCGATTCTTGTCCTGCTCGGCCTGGCCTCGGCGATTTCCGCAGCCGGGCTGTTCCGCAAGACCGATACCGGGATAGTCCCCTTCTCGGAAGCGACCGCCCTGGTTACATCCGGCGCATTCAGATTCAGCCGCAATCCCATGTACCTGGGCATGGTGTTCGTGCTGTTGGGAACGGCCCTGATCGTCGGTACCGTCGCCGGCCTGCTGGTGGCGCCGGTCTTCATGCTGATCATCCAGTTGCGTTTCATTCACGACGAGGAACAGATGCTGCGCGAAGTCTTCGGCGAAGACTACGAAGACTACTGCGGCCGAGTCAGACGCTGGCTCTAGGCTTCCTGTCACTTGCATGACTATTACCCACCAAGGTAATGTCAGCGCTTTCGCGGCTGCAGCCGCCAAGCCTGTTGAAACCAACGTGCAGTCGAAACTTTTCGTACGCTTTCTGACACGCCTTTTGTCAGCCCTGTTGATTTTCCTTGCCGTTTCCGCCTCGGCGCAGGAACGTGAACCGGTGCGAATCGCGTTCCTGGATCCGCTATCGGGCCCGTTTACCTCCATCGGTACAAGCGCGCTGCTGCAACTCGAATTCGCCGCGGATTATCTGTTCAATTCGCGGGGCGGCATTCTGGGTGGGCGCATGATCGAGATCGTACCGTTCGACAACCAGCAAAGCCCTGCCGAAACCCAAATCCAGTTCCGCCGCGCGGTTAGCGAGGGACTGCGGATTATCTTCCAGGGCACCAGCTCCGCCACGGCGAACGCGCTTAACACGGCGGTAGCGCGGTATAACCGGCGCAATCCCGGCCAAGAGATATTGCAACTCAATTATGCTGCGGTGGACCCGGTTCTGACCGAGGAAAACTGTAGCTTCTGGCATTTTCGTTTCGACGCCCATGCGGTGATGAAGTTGAACGCGCTGACCGACTTCATCGCTCTCAACGAAAACATCGAGCGCCTGTATATCATCGGGCAGGACTACTCCTTCGGCCACGTCGTCGCCGAAACCTCCGAACGGCTACTGCGCGAGAAGCGGCCCGATATCGAGATCGTCGGCAACGAGTTTCATCCTATCGGGCAGGTCAAGGATTTCACGCCTTACGTGACAAAGATCGCCGCCTCCAGGGCCGATGCGGTAATCACGGGCAATTTCGGCGCCGACATGGTCTCGCTGGGGCGGTCGATCATCGATTCGGGCCTCGACATCCCGATCTACACTTTCTACGCCGCATATGACGGCATCACCGCCACTTTGGGCGAAGGCGGCAAGAATCGCATCCGCCTGGTGCATAGCGATGGCGCCAATCCGGTCCCGACCGAAGAACGCAGGCGATTTAACCGCGCGTTCAAGACCGCCCATCCGGATCGGGACGTGAGCCAGCCACGCATCCCCATGGCCCTTTCGATGCTTGTCAAGGCGATGGAGCAGACGGAAAGCACAGACCCCTACGACATCGCCCTGGCGCTTGAAGACATGCGTTTTACCTCGATGAGCGGCGAAGAGGTGTGGATGCGTGGCGACGATCACCAGATTTTCCAAGCATTGCACATCCTGGCCCATACCGACGAAGGCGTCGAGTTCGACATCGACAACTCCGGCTTTGGGCTGGTGCGGGAACTCCGGGTGCCCGCCGGGGAGACCGTGGTCGAAAGCAGTTGCGAAATGACGCGGCCGCTGCGCTGATACGGCGCCGGCGACCCGCCACTTGCAAGCCAATTACCCGCTAAGGTAATGTCGGGCTTTTCGCGGCTTGGACCGCCATGCCAGGTGAGATCATAGTGCTTTCGAAATTTCCCGCGCGATTCGTGACGCGCCTGTTGTCAGCCTTACTGATTTTCCTTGCCGCTTTCGCGGCGGCCCAGGCCCGGGCGCAGGAAAGTGAACCGGTGCGAATCGGCTTCATGGACCCCCTGTCAGGTCCGTTTGCCTCGATCGGCACGAGCGGACTGCTGCAACTTCAGTTTGCCGCTGATTACCTGTTCAATTCCAGGGGTGGAATTCTGAACGGCCGCATGATTGAAATCGTGCCGCTGGACAATCAGCAGAGCCCCACGGAGACGCAAATCCAGTTCCGCCGTACGGTAAGCGAAGGCCTGCGGTATATCTTTCAAGGTAACAGTTCGGCTGTCGCGAACGCGCTCAACACCGCGGTAATCAGACATAACCGCCGCAATCCCGGCCAGGAGATTCTGCAGATCAACTATTCCGCCGTTGATCCGATCCTGACCGAAGAGAATTGCAGCTTCTGGCATTTCCGCTTCGACGCGCATGCGGTAATGAAACTCAATATCCTGACTGATTTCATCGCGCTCAAT